>JAFYMV010000255.1 GCA_017548225.1 Bacteroidaceae bacterium
ATCTCCATACGGTGACCCATGTTGAATACCTTGTACATCTCGGCCCAATCGGTGTGGCTCTCCTCGTGGATAGTCTTGAACAAGGGAGGCACGGGGAACATGTTGTCCTTGATGATATGGAGCTTGTCGATGAAATGCAGAATCTTGGTCTGCGCACCGCCCGAGCAGTGTACCATACCGTGGATGTCGCTACGCATCTCGTTCAAGATCTGCTTGATGACAGGAGCATAGGTACGGGTGGGAGAGAGCACGAGCTTACCTGCATCAAGGGGGCTGTTTTCGATAGCGTCGGTGAGGTGCTTGGTACCAGAGTATACGAGTTCACCAGGCACAGCCTGGTCGTAGCTCTCGGGGTATTTCTCGGCGAGGTACTTGGCAAATACATCGTGGCGGGCACTGGTGAGACCGTTACTGCCCATACCGCCATTGTACTCCTTCTCATAGGTGGCTTGGCCATATGAGGCAAGACCTACGATAACATCGCCTGCTTGGATATTGCCGTTGTCAATGACATCGCTACGCTTCATGCGGCAGGTTACGGTGCTGTCTACGATGATGGTGCGCACGAGGTCGCCCACATCGGCAGTCTCACCACCTGTAGCATATACGCCTACGCCCATCTCGCGAAGCTCGGCAAGCAGTTCGTCAGTGCCATTGATGATGGCAGAGATTACCTCGCCAGGAATCAAGAGCTTGTTGCGGCCGATGGTAGATGATACGAGGATATTATCGGTAGCGCCTACGCAGAGCAGGTCGTCGATGTTCATGATGAGTGCATCCTGTGCAATGCCCTTCCATACACCGAGATCACCGGTCTCCTTCCAGTAGAGATAGGCGAGTGATGACTTGGTGCCTGCGCCGTCGGCATGCATGATATTGCAGTACTCCTCATCGCCGCCCAAGAGGTCGGGGATGATTTTGCAGAATGCTTTGGGGAAAATACCTTTGTCGATGTTCTTAATGGCGTTGTGTACATCCTCCTTTGAGGCCGATACTCCGCGCATCATGTAGCGTTGGTTGCTCATATATTGAAAAGATTTGTGTAATTCTATTTATCATGCAAAATTAGTGCAAGGCGAGCGAAAAACCAAAACTTGTTTTGAGTTTTTCCGAGCCGCAGCCTAATTTCAAGCTGCGCAGCAGATTAAAATCAGTGCAAGGCGAGCGAAATGTCCAATCTTGCTTTGCGTTTTCCGAGCCGCAGCCTGCCTTTCTGCATGGTTATAAAACAAAAAAGTGTATCGAGGAGTCCTCAATACACTTTATGTGGATAGGTGTTATCCTTACTTCTTCTGTGCGCGAGCGTAGCGGCTCATGAACTTGTCTACGCGACCAGCGGTGTCAACGAGCTTTGACTTACCGGTGTAGAAGGGGTGAGAAGTGTTAGAGATTTCGAGCTTTACTACGGGGTAAGTCTCGCCTTCAAATTCGATAGTCTCCTTTGTAGCGCAAGTAGAGCGTGAAAGGAAGCAGTCGCCGTTTGACATGTCTTTGAATACTACGGGACGATAGTTCTCAGGATGAATACCTTTTTTCATTGTTTTATTTCGTTTTAAATAGTTATTACTCTTTTTACTCGTTTTATTGCTGGTAACAATAAGGTGTAATGGTTTTCGGACGGCAAAGGTACTGCTTTTATCTTAAATGGCAAAGTGTTTTGTCTATTTTTATTTGCTGATTTGGGGCTTTTTATGCGTTTTTTTGGCAATCACACAGATAATGTCTATTTTTGTCCTCCGTAATGAATGATAAAGCGAAGAATATGACCAAAGAGAGTTTGAGAATCGTATATATGGGTACCCCTGATTTTGCCGTAGAGAGCTTGCGTTGTCTCGTCGAGGGAGGGTACAATGTAGTGGGTGTAGTTACAGGACCTGATAAGGCGGTAGGGCGCCATGGTAGTGTATTGCAGTCCACACCGGTAAAGCAATATGCCGTCGAGCATGGCTTGCGTGTGTTGCAGCCCGAGAAGCTCAAGGATGAGGCTTTCATTGAGGAACTGCGCTCATTAAAAGCTGATTTGCAGATTGTTGTGGCATTCCGTATGTTGCCCGAAGTGGTGTGGAGTATGCCGCCACTCGGTACCTTCAACCTGCATGCTTCGCTCTTACCCCAGTATCGTGGTGCGGCTCCTATCAACTGGGCTGTCATCAATGGTGACACTGAGACGGGCGTTACAACCTTCTTCCTCAAGCACGAGATTGACACCGGTGCGGTGATACGCCAGGTGCGTGTACCTATCAGTGATACGGATTGTGTGGGCGATGTGCATGATCGCCTTATGCTGCTCGGCGGTGGAGTAGTGTGCGAGACGGTAGATGCTATCATTGATGGCAGTGCCGAGGCCACTCCGCAGGAGATGATGATGCCCGAAGGGGAGCTGCGTCCTGCACCGAAGATTTTCAAAGAGACCTGCATGATTGATTGGAACAAGTCGGCCAAGCAGGTGTACGACTTCATACGAGGTCTTTCGCCTT
Source organism: Bacteroidaceae bacterium (assembly GCA_017548225.1). Lineage (GTDB taxonomy): Bacteria > Bacteroidota > Bacteroidia > Bacteroidales > Bacteroidaceae > UBA1189. The sequence goes on from JAFYMV010000255.1 coordinate 2,478, forward strand.
ATCCTGCTTCGTGGACTACTCTTGTGGCTCCCGATGGCACAGAGACGGTGCTTAAGGTGTATGAGGCAACTATGCTCGAGGGCGCAGTGAAGGATTGTCCCTGTGGAACCATAGAGACTGACGGCAAATCACACCTATATATATATACTGCCGATGGAGCATTGAGCATACGCACTTTGCAGCTGGCGGGAAAGAAGCGTATGGGTATAGGTGATTTCTTGCGCGGCTCCCGTATTGACGTCGGATATCGCGTAAAGTAAGCTATTGTGTGTATAATAAACAATAGAGTGGGAATCTGTGGATTCTCACTCTATTTGTTTTGGGGCGCTAGATGTTCTAGATATCCTAGGCTTTCTGGAAATTCTAGAGCTTCTAGAACTTCTAGACTCTCTAGGATTTATGGATTTTCTAGGAAGTGGTTTTATTAGCGCTTGGCTACAATCTCTGCAATCTTGACGATGGTCATCATGGCTTTCTTCATAGAGCCTACGGGTACAAACTCGTAGCGGCTATGGAAGTTGACGCCACCGGCAAAGATGTTGGGGCAGGGGAGTCCCTTGAAGGAGAGCTGTGCACCATCGGTACCACCGCGTATAGGCTTGATCTTGGGCTCTACACCTACCTCGCGCATGGCTTGGCAAGCGATGTCGATGACATACATCATGGGCTCTATCACCTCGCGCATGTTCTTGTATTGGTCAGCAAGTTCGAGTGTTACGGTATCGGTGCCATACTTTTCGTTCAATGTCTTCACGCAGCGTTGGAGGAGCTCCTTGCGCTTGCTCATGATCCCGGCACTATGGTCGCGGATGATGTAGTTGAGTGTGGTTTGCTCTACACCGCCCTTTATGCCTACGAGGTGGAAGAAGCCTTCGTAACCAGTGGTGCACTCGGGTACCTCGTTCTTGGGGAGCATGCCGATGAATTCGGTCGCTACACGCATAGAGTTGAGCATCTTGTCTTTGGCATAGCCGGGATGCACATTGCGGCCATTGATGGTGATGCGTGCCGATGAGGCGTTGAAATTCTCATATTCGAGTTCGCCTACTTCGCCACCGTCCATAGTGTATGCCCAGTCGCAGTCAAAGAGGTCGACATCAAACTTGTGCGCACCGAGACCAATCTCCTCGTCGGGGTTGAAGCCTACGCGTATCTTTCCGTGCTTAATCTCGGGATGTGCCTGCAAATAAGCTATGGCCGACATGATTTCGGCTACGCCCGCCTTGTCGTCGGCGCCGAGAAGGGTATGTCCATCAGTTACGATAAGGTCATCGCCGATGTAGTTCAATAGCTCTGGAGAGTCATTGGTAGAGAGTATGGTGTGGTCTTCGGCAGAGAGCACGATGTTGGTGCCGTTGTATTTCTCTACGATGCGGGGATTGACATTCTTGCCTGTCACATCGGGGCTGGTATCCACATGGGCAATGAAGCCGATGGTGGGCACGGTGCGTGTGGTATTGGCAGGGAGGGTGGCAAAGAGATAGCCATGCTCGTCGAGAGTGATATCTTCGAGTCCCAATTCTTCAAGCTCGGTACGGAGCATCTTGACGAACTCCATCTGTCCGGGTGTGCTAGGTGTTACGCCTGCATCTTCGGCCGATTCGGTGTCAATGCGCACATAGCGCAGAAATCTATTTACTATATCCATATATTGGGGGTCTTTATATACTATGTAATGTTGTTCGCGTAGATGGCTTACATTTCGTTCAGGCTATTGAGACGCATCTCGAGGTCCATTTCATCGGCGCAGAGTACCTGACGGGGTTTGCTTCCGTCGACAGGGCCTACGATGCCCGCCTTCTCAAGCTGATCCATGATACGGCCTGCGCGGTTGTATCCGATAGAGAACTTGCGCTGGATGAGTGATGTAGAGCCCGACTGATGAATGACTACGAGGCGTGCTGCATCTTCAAACATGGAGTCGAGACGCTTGAGGTCTACATCTTCAAGGTTGCTGCCGTCGCTGGCATTTTCATCTACATATTCGGGTAGGTAGAACGCGGTGGGGTATCCTTGCTGCTCGCTGATGTAGCGGCTGATGCGGTCTACTTCGGGAGTGTCTACGAAAGCGCACTGAACGCGTACGGGGTCGCTGCCTTGCAGGAAGAGCAGGTCGCCCTTACCGATGAGCTGGTTGGCACCGGGGCGGTCGATGATGATGCGCGACTCCACCATTGCCGATACGCGGAAGGCGATACGGGCGGGGAAGTTGGCGCGGATGGAGCCAGTGATGATATTGGCTGCAGGGCGCTGTGTGGCAATGATCATGTGTATACCTACGGCACGAGCCAACTGGGCGATACGGGCAATGGGGAGCTCTACCTCCTTGCCGGCTGTCATGATAAGGTCGCCAAACTCGTCGACGATGACCACGATGTAGGGCATGAACTTGTGTCCCTTCTCGGGGTTGAGCTGACGGTTGATGAATTTCTCGTTGTACTCACGCAGGTTGCGTACGCCAGCCAGTTTGAGCAGGTCGTAGCGGGTGTCCATCTCCACGCAGATTGACTTGAGGGTCTGCACCACTTTGGTAACATCGGTGATAATGGCATCTTCGCCGTCGGGGAGCTTGGCAAGGAAATGCTTCTCAATGGGGGCATATACCGAGAACTCCACCTTCTTGGGGTCGACGATGACAAACTTCAGTTCTGCAGGATGTTTCTTATATAGCAGTGAGGTTACGATAGCGTTCAAGCCGACCGACTTACCTTGACCTGTAGCACCAGCCACGAGGAGGTGGGGCATCTTGCAGAGGTCGAACATGAATATCTCGTTCGTGATGGTCTTACCGAGCGCTACGGGCAGGTCGTAGGTGCACTCCTGGAACTTGCGGCTGCTGATGACCGAGTGCATCGTTACAATCTGCGGATTGGCATTAGGGATCTCGATACCGATAGTGCCCTTACCTGGCATGGGTGCGATGATACGGGTGCTCAAGGCCGAGAGGGTCATGGCGATATCATCCTCGAGGTTTTTGATTTTCGAGATGCGCACGCCCGGTGCAGGGGTGATCTCGTAAAGGGTGATCGTGGGGCCTACGGTGGCTTTGATTGAAGATATCTCAATACCAAAGTTGCGTAATGCCTGTATGATGCTTTCCTTGTTGGCCAACTGCTCGTCGCGGTCTACGGTGAGTGTCTCATCCTTGCCTTTGTTGAGCAGGTCAATGGTGGGGAACTTGTAGCGTGAGAGGTCGAGACGGGGGTTGTAGGGCTCGATAATCTTCTCGGCCTTCTCTTCTTCGTTGATCTCGATAGTGAATCCGGCTTCGGTAGAGTCACCCGTCTGCTCTTTGTGAGGGGCGATCTGTGGCTCCTCCTCTTCGGCCTGTGGGTTGACAATTTCCATTTCCATGTCCATGTCGTCGGGCTCTACGGCAGCAGGCTCTACGACGGGCTCATTGGTGGTCCACTCTATCTCGGTAGGATGCTCATTGTCGCTGAAGGTAAACTCGATGTTCTCGCTGCTCTCCTCCTGTGGGGTGGGAGTGGTCTCTACCTCATCCTTGCCGGGTAGCTTGAAATGGAAGAGGTTGCGGATAAACTCAATGGTGTTGCTGCTGATGTACATGCAGAAGAAGATGGCAGTAACAATCAGGATGATGACGATGCCCGGCATGCCGAACTGGCTTTCGAGCCATGCGGCTGCATTATGTCCGTGATATCCGCCCCAGTAGACGGCCGAAGCCGAAAACCAGTTGTCTACGGTGATGCTCAAGAAGAGCGATCCCCAGATGAGGATAGTGGCGCAGCAGATAAACCAGTGCTTGAGGTTGAACTTGCGGATGCGCATGAGGGTGAGTCCCAATACGGCAAGGAAGGCCGCTACGCTGTATGACGAGATGCCGAAGGTGTGGTTGATGAGTGAGTGTGCGATGTGTGCG
>JAFYMV010000256.1 GCA_017548225.1 Bacteroidaceae bacterium
CGCGGTAAGATATGTTCGCGCGAACAGATACTAAGCCGCGTGTGGAGCGACGAGGTGGTAGTGCTCGACCGCACCATTGATGTCAACATCACTCGACTGCGCTCGAAGATTGGGGCGTATGGCTCATACATTGTCACACGCTCAGGATTTGGCTATGGCTTCCGTGACTAAGAAATCATATCACAAGCAACTCTTTGCTATCCTCATAGCCTGCTTGTGGGCTATCATCCTGTGCTTCATCGGCTTCCAGTATGTGAGGGAAAAGCAGTATAAGACCCACTTTGTAAATGCTCAATTGCAACTCTACAACAGCCACTTGGTAGGTGTCATAGACGATGGCGAGACTTATGAGGAGTGCATCAATAGCCATGCACAGCCCTTCGAGGAGCTGCGCATATCGGTCATCGACCTCTCGGGTACGGTGGTGTATGACAATATGCTGCCACTCGACTCGCTCAACAACCATCGAGGAAGGCCCGAAGTGGCGGAGGCTCTGCGTAAGGGAACGGGACACCATATCGGAAGACAGTCGGCCAGCGATGGACGCGAATACTTCTACTCGGCCACACGAGGCGAGAAGTCTATCGTACGCACCGCCATACCCTATACAACCACCTTACGCAGCCTGCTTGAGGCCGACTGGACATTCCTCATCGTGATGATATCCGTTAGCCTCGTGTTCAGCGTGTTGGCCTATTTCATTACTCAGCGCATTGGTAAGAGTTTTGAGCGTATCAATGAGATGGAGGCGGAGCAGGAGAAGACACGACTGAAGCGACAACTCACCAACAACATCAACCACGAACTGAAGACTCCCGTAGCATCGATGCAGGTGTGCCTCGAAACACTGCTATCGGGCATCAACCTCAGCGAAGAGAAGCGCCAAGAGCTCATTGAGCGCTGCTATGCCAACACGGGCCGTCTGCGCCGATTGCTCGAAGAGGTGTCGCTCATCACACGCATGGAGGACGGCAGTCAGCTCATCGGTAAGGAGCCTGTGAACATCAACAGCATCATCCATGAGATTGATTGCGAACTGGCCATTATGCCTCGTGAAGAGCGCCTCACACTGCATGCCGATGTACCCGAACAGGTGGTGGTAGAGGGCAACCTCTCGCTCATTGGTTCCATCTTCCGCAACCTCACGGAGAATGCCATTGCCTACTCGGGCGGAAAGAACATCTACATCACTCTGCTTCAGAATAACGACCACCAATGCTGCATCCGCTTCGAAGACGATGGGTGTGGCGTAAAGGAAGACCAGCTCTCACGCCTCTTCGAGCGCTTCTACCGCGTAGACAAAGGTCGCTCACGACAGATGGGTGGAACAGGGCTCGGCCTGGCCATCGTGAAGCACGCCGTACAGTTTCACGGAGGCAACATCATCGTAACCAACCGCCCCGTCGGTGGCTTGCGCTTCGATTTCTCACTGAAGAAATAAGAATACGAAATTCCTATAAGCGACTCACGCCCGAACGACAAGGTACGGGCGTGAGTTGTATTACATATATAGGAATATCTGCACTATCGCGGGTTACTCCTCCTCTTCGAAGAGGTTGAGCTGCTCGGTGGTGGGCTCTTCGGGGGTATCGGCCTCTTCGGAGGCTTCGCTCTCGGGGGTGTCGGGCTCTTCGGGCTCGGGCTTGCGCGTGGGCTCCAGCTCTACGAAGTCGGCAACCTCGAAGTTGGTCACGCGCTTACCGATGGCCTTGAAGCCTTTGATGAGGGCAAACTCCTCGGCATCGATGACGAGCGGCTCGCGGAAGCTGTCGCCACCACCGAAGTTGACTTGGATGAGCGGGTAGGTCTCGCAGGTGAGCAGGGCCATGCTGCTGTCCTTATGTTCGTCAACGAAGGTGTTCTTCTTGGGGGTGGCCTCCATGAGGAAGCGCTTGATGTAGTAGAAGCCCTTCTGTGAGGCATTCTTGACGATGGCGGTCCACACCTTGTCGGGGTTGTACTTCTCGATATAGAGGATATCGGGCTCGTAGTGGTTGTTGGCATCGAAGTCGGTGATGTAGAACTCGCCGTTCTTCAGTACGACAAGGATGCGGTCGTCGCTATGGAACTCGCCCAGGTACTCGCCATGTCCGTCAAAGTCGAGGCGCAGGATGTCGCGGTCAAACCATACCTTGCGGCCGCCGAGCGTAGAGGCACCGTGTGCCTTGAGGCCGATGCGCTGCACCTCGAGGCGGGTGAGCAGGTTGCCCATGGATGAGCGGCCCTTGATGCCTATCTCGCTGAAGTCTTTCTCGATGACGGTCTTGCGCAGGTTGGGCACGGGCTTGAGCTGCACCTTGATGATCTCGGCCTCGCCATTGGGGTTGGCGGTGAAGTAGGCTACGCGTGAGCCGGGCTTGCCTTGGGTGAGGTTATACTCGCGGTCGCGGTTGGTGCCGGTGACGGCGAAGCGCTTGATGTAGTGGGGGCCGCCACGACCGTCGCGGTACACGACATTGTATATGGTGCGCTTGTCGTTCTTCTTATAGATGCCTACATGCATCACGCCAGGACCTACGAACATCTTCTCGGCTACGCGCACGACCTTGTAGCGGCCGTCCTTGTAGAAGAGGATGACATCGTCGATGGATGAGCAGTTGGATACGAACTCGTCTTTCTTGAGCGAGGTGCCGATGAAGCCCTCCTCGCGGTTGATGTAGAGCTTCTCGTTGGCCTCGATGACCTTGGCGGCCTCGATGTTCTCGAAGTTGCGCAGCTCGGTCTTGCGGGGGAAGGCGGCACCGTACTTGGTCTTGAGCATGGTAAACCAGCGGATGGTAACGCCTACCATATCGGCGAGCTCCTTGTCAATCTCCTCAATCTCGGCACGGATGCGGGCGATGAGCTCGTCGGCCTTGTCTTTGTTGAACTTGAGGATGCGGGCCATCTTGATCTCCATGAGGCGGAGGATATCGTCTTTGGTCACCTCGCGTACGAAGGTGGGGTAGTAGGGGGTGAGGCGCTCGTCGATGTGCTCACAGGCGGCATCCATCGTGGCTGCCTGCTCGAACTTCTTGTCCTTATATATGCGCTCCTCGATGAAGATCTTCTCCAATGAGGCGAAGTGCAGCTGCTCGAGCAGCTCTCCCTTGCGTATCTCCAGCTCCTGACGCAGCAGGGCCAGCGTGTTGTCTACCGACTTGCGCAGCACATGGCTCACGCCGAGGAAGTGGGGCTTGTTGTCGTCGATGACGCAGCAGTTGGGCGAGATGCTGATCTCGCAGTCGGTGAAGGCGTAGAGCGCATCGAGGGTCTTGTCTGACGATACGCCCGGTGCCAGGTGCACGAGGATCTCTACCTCGGCAGCGGTGTTGTCATCGACCTTGCGTATCTTGATCTTGCCCTTCTCGGCAGCCTTCAGGATAGACTCGATGAGGGTTGTGGTGGTCTTACCGTAGGGTATCTCGGTGATGGCCAATGTCTTGTTGTCGACCTTGTTGATGCGGGCACGCACGCGCACCGCTCCGCCACGCTCACCGTCGTTGTAGCGCGCCACATCGATGAAGCCGCCTGTCTGGAAATCGGGGTAGAGCATAAACTCCTCGCCCTTGAGGTAGCTGATGGCGGCATCGCACAGCTCGTTGAAGTTGTGAGGGAGAATCTTTGATGACAGACCTACGGCGATACCCTCGACACCCTGTGCCAAGAGCAAGGGAAACTTTACGGGTAGCGTGATGGGCTCTTTGTTGCGGCCGTCGTACGAGAGCTTCCACTCCGTAGTCTTGGGGTTGAACACCACCTCGAGAGCGAATTTCGAGAGGCGTGCCTCAATGTAACGGGGCGCAGCGGCCGAGTCGCCCGTGAGGATGTTACCCCAGTTTCCCTGGCAGTCGATGAGCAGGTCCTTCTGTCCCAACTGTACCAAGGCATCGCCGATAGAGGCGTCGCCGTGAGGGTGGAACTGCATGGTGTGTCCTACGATGTTGGCCACCTTGTTGTAGCGGCCATCGTCGAGGCGCTTCATCGAGTGCAGGATGCGGCGCTGTACGGGCTTGAAGCCGTCGTTGATATGGGGTACGGCACGCTCAAGGATTACATACGAGGCATAGTCCAAAAACCAGTTCTGGTACATGCCCGAGAGCAGGTACTTCACGGTATCTTCACCATTCTCATCCTTCACAGGGTGATAGTCGCTATGATGCGCACTGCTGCTTTCCTCGACATTATCCTCGATATTTTCTATCTCGTCAGCCTTGTTCAAATCTTCTTCGCTCATAATAATATGGATTATACGACAAAATTAGTGCAAGGCGAGAGAAAACGCAAATTTATTTGCAGTTTTCCGAGCCGCAGCCTAATTTCAAGCTGCAAAAGCTGATTAAAATTAGTGCAAGCGACGCCTGAGTGAGCAAGAGTCAAGCAAAGCTTGAACTCTTTCAGCGAGCGAAAAGGAGGAAGACGAAGTCAAGGCGAGAGAAATGCCAAATTTATATTAAGGCTCACACGAAATACGCAAAACACACGAAATACGCAAAACACACGAAATTTTTATTTTTAACCACGAACCTTTAGGTCGACACCCGCAGGGGCTGAAGTCAATGGACACGAACCTTTAGGTCGCCGCCCGTAGGGGCCAAAGGCAATAGGCAAGTCGCTTCGCTCTTGCCATTTTAAGGCTCACACGAAATACGCAAAACACACAAAAGAGCACACGCTGCGCTTGTGCTGCCTCCGGGATGAGGCTTTTCTTTGAGACAGAAGAACATAAGAACAGGTTGTACTTATGTAACTTATGTTCTTATGTCAAAAAAAACAAGTCGCCCGCATGTGCCACCTTCGGGGATAATAAGTTGCGAGCAAGGCGATGCAACAAGTTTGTGGATTTCGAGAGTTTCGTGTGAAGCAAAAAAGAAAAATCTGCGAGTTTATTCGTATCTTTGCACGCAAAACAATAATTTTAGCTATGGACAGTGAACAAAGAATACTCCGTGCCGTTGAACTCTTCAAGATGGGTTACAATTGCGCACAGTCAGTGACGGCAGCGTTTGCCGATGAATATGGATACACCGAGGAGCAGGCGCTGAAGATGTCGGCTTCGTTCGGCGGAGGTATAGGGCGTATGCGTGAGACATGCGGTGCCGCTTGCGGCATGTTCATTCTCGCTGGTCTTGAGACGGGCAGCGCCGACCCCAATGACCGCGAGGGAAAGGCGGCCAACTACGCCTTCGTGCAGGAGCTAGCCGAGGAGTTTCGCCGCGAGAACGGCTCGCTCATTTGTGCCGAACTGCTGGGATTGCGTGAGCGTAAACCACAGGAGCCCAATCCGGAAGCACGCACCGAGGCCTACTACGCCAAGCGTCCGTGTGCACAAATGGTGGAAACGGCGGCTCGAATATGGGCAAATAGGAAGAAAAAATAGTAAAATAGGGCAAAAAAGTGAGAAAAATTAACTAAAATTATGTTGTATAACATAGTTTTATTATCTTTGCACCCGATTTTAGTGATGATGAAGAAATAAAAAGAAGTTTAACAATTAAAAATAGAAAGATTATGTTGACAGAGAAAGCCGGTGCTAATGCAGGTCTCATTTGGAATGCACTTGACGGTAAGGAAGGTTTGACCTTCAAGGAAATTAAGAAGGAAACAAAGCAGAAGAAGGATGATTTCCTCCTTGGCTTGGGTTGGTTGCTCCGTGAGGGCAAGATCGCTGCCGTTGAGGTAGAAGAGGATGTTGTTTACTCACTGAAGTAATCAAAAATCAATCAATACAAGAGGGGGTGTGCTGTTAGGCTCATCCCCTTTTTTGATATAGAAAAATAAAGTTGGCCGAAAACGGCGTTTATTTGTTCGTTTTTATTATCTTTGCGATAAATAACGGGATGGTATTGCTGGAAGCAAAGGTGTCATGCCCGTTTGAGCTAAAAATGTTTTATTCAGTATATGAGTAACCGACAATATACCCCAGAGGAGATACAGCAGGAGTTGAACTATCTGCAGCTGTTGTCGCGCAGCTTCCGCAATATGGCCGAAGCCAGCACCGAAATCATCAACCTCGAAGCCATATTGGGCTTGCCGAAGAGCACCGAGCATTTCCTTGCCGATATCCACGGCGAGCACGAGGCGTTCCAGCATGTGCTGAAGAATGCGTCGGGCGACATCAAGCGTAAGGTGCGCGAGGTGCTCAGCGACGAGCTCAATGACAAGGAGATACGCGCACTCTGTACGCTCATCTACTATCCCGTAGAGAAATTGCAACTCATCAAGGCCGAGCACGAAGGCGAGGATATGCACGACTGGTACGCCCTGACCCTGCGCAGACTCATCTCGGTATGTCAGAACATTTCGTCAAAGTATACCCGCTCGAAGGTGCGCAAGGCGCTGCCCAAGGAGTTCTCGTACATCATCCAGGAGCTGCTGCACGAGTCAACGGGTATGACCAATAAGAACAAGTATGTGAAGGGTATCATTGAGGCTATCATCAGCACCGATCAGGCCGACCATTTCATCGAGGCTATCTGCAACCTCATACAACGCCTTGCGATAGACCGCCTGCACATTGTGGGTGACCTCTTTGATCGTGGTACAGGCTCGCACCTGGTGATGGATACCCTATGCCAATACCAGAACTTTGATGTGCAGTTTGGCAACCACGATGTGCTGTGGATAGGTGCTGCTGCGGGCAATCGTGCCTGTATGGCCAATGTGTTGCGCCTCTGCATGCGCTACGGCAACCTCTCGGTGCTGGAAGATGGCTACGGCATCAACCTCCTGCACTTGGCTATCTTTGCTATGGAGGTCTACAAGGACGACCCCTGCGAGGAGTTTGGCCCCAAGCTTGACGATGGCGTTACCTGTAGCGAGAAGACACGACGACTCATCGCGCAGATGCACAAGGCGGTGAGCGTATTGCAGTTCAAGCTCGAGGCCGAGATCATACGCCGCCATCCCGAGTATGAGATGGACGACCGCCTGCTGCTCGACAAGATTGACTACGACAAGGGTATCTGCACCATCGGTGGCAAGCGCTACAGCATGCGCGAGTGCTATTTCCCCACCATTGACCCTGCCGACCCCTACAAGTTGAGCGTAGAGGAGAGCGAGGTGATAGAACGCATTGCCCACTCGTTTACCTCTAGCGAAAAGCTGCAGAGACATATCCGCTGCCTGCTCGATAAGGGTAGCATGTATCTCGTGTACAATGGCAACCTGCTCTTCCACGCTTCGATACCGATGAATCCTGACGGCACATTGAAGGAGGTGTACCTGCATGACGGACTCTACAAGGGCCGCGCCCTGCTCGACAAGGTGGATAGCCTCATCCGCGTGGCTTGCTCTGCCGACAGTGAGGCCACATTGCGCGGATTTGCCGTAGACTACCTCTGGTATCTGTGGTGCGGCAAGGATGCGCCAACCTTTGACAAGGACCGTATGGCTACCTTCGAGCGTTATTTCCTCAAGGACAAGGCGGTAATGAAGGAGACCAAAGGAAGCTATTATACCCTGCGCAATGAAGACGCTACGGTGGACCTCTTGCTCGAGGAATTTGGCGTAGAGGGCGACCATCGCCACATCATCAACGGACATATCCCCGTGAAGACACTCAAGGGAGAGAATCCCATGAAGGCGGGCGGACGACTCATCGTCATCGATGGCGGATTCTCCAAACCCTATCAGTCGACCACAGGTATTGCGGGCTACACGCTCGTATACCACTCGCGCGGCATGTCGCTCGTAGAGCATCAGCCCTTCACCTCTGCCGAAGAGGCTATCCGTGGCGGTGCCGACATCAAGAGTACGCGTCACCTGGTGGAGAAGCTCACCGAGCGCATCCATGTGAGCGATACCGATAAGGGACGCGATATACGACAGCGCATCGAGTCGTTGCGTAAGCTGCTCTATGCATACCGCACGGGAATCATACGCGAAACACAGAAATAAGAACTGACATCTGCAAAGGGTGATTTGCCCCTGTCAAATCGACTTTTATAGATATGCCCAAACTGCAATTTGGACCTTACCAAACTGTAGTTTGGGTATTGTCGTAAATAATCTTCACTAAACAGTGAAAGTAAAGCGGTATAATCTTCGCTAAATCGGATTTTTGCACTAACTTTAGTCGGTTTCACCGCCTTTAGTTAGGCTACGCCTCGGAAATACCCAAATATATTTAACTTTCGTTGAATCTCTGCCTCGCTCAATATAGAAAATACAAGCATTTTCTCTATTTTCGCTCGTTGAGATTTGATATTTCGCTCGGCTTGCACTACCTTTGTAAAGTATTAGACTTTGCTGATAAATTTTAATAACAAATCATAAAACTACATGATTCTTTTCTTCAAATCACAGGCCGGAAGCATTATTGCTGCGGAGACTATGCAGCAGGCCGGCGAGGAAACTATCAAGAAACTTAGTTGGCTGTTCGGTAATGCCGAGCTCGTACAGGGCGAGACTATGGAGGGATTCTTCATCGGTCCGCGCCGCGAAATGATTACTCCCTGGAGTACCAATGCTGTGGAGATCACACAGAACATGGGTATCGAGGGTATCACTCGTATCGAGGAGTACTATCCCGTAGCAAGCGAGGATGCAGAGTATGACCCCATGTTGCAGCGCATGTACAAGGGTATGGATCAGAAGTTGTTCTTCGTGAACATCGAGCCACAGCCTATCGTATACATCGACAACTTGGCCGAGTACAATGAGAAGGAGGGTCTGGCGCTCTCAGGCGAGGAGATGGAATATCTCGCTAAGGTGGAGAAGGACTTGGGCCGTCGCTTGACCGACTCGGAGGTGTTTGGTTTCGCACAAATCAACTCTGAGCACTGTCGTCACAAAATCTTCGGCGGTACCTTCATCATCGATGGTGAGGAGCGTTCCTCATCACTCTTCCAGATGATCAAGAAGACCACCAAGGAGAACCCCAACAAGATTCTCTCTGCCTACAAGGACAATGTGGCCTTCTCTGAGGGTCCCGTAGCCGAGCAGTTCGCTCCCGAGAATCACGCTACATCTGACTATTTCGTCATCAAGGATATCAAGACTGTGCTCTCGCTCAAGGCCGAGACACACAACTTCCCCACTAC
>JAFYMV010000035.1 GCA_017548225.1 Bacteroidaceae bacterium
ACGGCATGTATCAGCACTTCGTTGGTGCTCCTTTTGTTGGGAGCCGTAGTCTTGGTTGTGCTTTCTGCGGGTCGTTTGTCTGACCATGTGCGTGAAAATCTGGAACTGTCGTTACTCCTTAACGATAATGCCGAGACAAAGGATGTAGAGCGCATCATCCGTTATGTAGAGGCACAACGCTATACAAAAGAGGTACGCTATATCTCCAAAGAGGATATCCTTGCCGAGCAGACGGCTTCGATGGGACTTGATCCTACGGAATTCTTGGGATACAACCCTTATACGGCATCCGTGGAGGTGAAGCTCAAAGCAGAGTATGCCAATACGGACAGCATTGTCCCTATCAAGAATCGTCTGATGCGCTATACGCAGATACGGGAGATTTCCTATCCGAGCGAATTGATGGACAATGTTAATGAGAATATACGAAAGATAAGTGCCCTGTTGTTGGTTTTGGCGTTGGCATTGTCGCTTATCTCTTTTGCGCTTATCAACAACACCATCAAGCTCACGATTTACTCGCAGCGTTTCTTGTTGCACACGATGAAGTTGGTAGGTGCGAGCTGGCGATTCATTCGCCGTCCTTTCTTGATGCGAAACTTGGGTATTGGCCTTGCTTCAGGAATCCTTGCTAATGGTGTGCTAGGAGGTGGTATCTATTTGCTACTGCGCTATGAGCCACAGTTGAGTCATCTCTTCACAGTGCCTACGCTGGCAATTGTGGGAGGTTGCGTGATGCTATTTGGTATGGTTATCACTTTGTTTTGTGCCAATGTGTCTATCAATCGTTTCCTTCGCATGAAGGCTGGAGACTTGTATTATATTTAATTGAATCTTAAAAAACATAGATAATGAAAGAGAAATTTGCTCTTGAAAAAAAGAATTTTATCCTTATCGCTATAGGGGTAGTTATTATCATTGCGGGACTTTTGCTGATGACCGGCCCCAGTTCTACAGAAACACATTTTGAGCCTGATATCTTCAGTACCCGCCGCGTTGTGGTGGCTCCGCTCGTATGTTTTGTGGGATTTGTCTTCATGATATTTGCTATCATGTTTCGCCCCAAGAATAAGAAGGACAATAATTGATAATTTTCACGACAACAATTGCTATGAATGTATTTGAAACCATCGTCATCGCCATCGTTGAAGGTCTGACGGAATTTCTTCCCGTGTCCTCTACTGGACATATGATTATCGCGCAAAATCTGTTGGGCGTAGAGAGTACTGATTTTGTAAAGGCCTTTACTTTCATTATCCAGTTTGGTGCCATTCTCTCGGTATTGGTGCTCTATTGGAAACGCTTCTTCCAACTTAACCGTACACCTCTTCCTGAAGGTACACCTGCGGTAAAGCGCTTCTTGCATAAGTATGATTTCTATTGGAAACTTTTCATTGCTTTCATTCCTGCCGCAGTGCTTGGCTTGCTCTTTAGTGATGCTATTGATGCTATGCTCGAGCGTGTAGAGGTGGTGGCCGTAATGCTTATCCTTGGTGGTGTGTTTATGATATTTTGCGACCGCATATTTAATAAGGGAAGCGAAAAGACTGAACTGACCGAGAAGCGTGCCTTTTTGGTGGGACTCTTCCAATGCATCTCTATGATTCCTGGTGTATCTCGCTCTATGGCTACTATCGTTGGTGGTATGTCGCAGCGTATGACACGCAAGGCGGCAGCAGAATTCTCTTTCTTCCTTGCCGTACCTACCATGCTCGCTGCTACGGTGTACAAGGTGTACGACTTGGTTAAGGAGGGCGGTATACAGATTATTACTGATAACATGAGCACTCTGCTGATAGGTAATGTCGTGGCATTTATCGTGGCACTGTTGGCTATCAAGTTCTTCATAGGTTTCGTTACCAAGTATGGCTTCAAGGCTTTTGGCTGGTACCGTATTCTGGTAGGTGGCCTAATCTTGGCATTGCTTTTTACTGGACATAACTTAACTATTGCCTGATCATGGATTTTAAGGCCGGAGAGATTATTTGTATCAATAAACCTTATACTTGGACCTCGTTTGCTGTGGTAAACAAGGTGCGCTACTTGTTGTGCCGCAAGATGGGAGTGAAGAAACTTAAGGTGGGGCATACAGGTACGCTTGATCCTTTGGCTACGGGAGTGATGATACTCTGTACGGGAAAAGCGACAAAACGCATCGAAGAGTTTCAGTACCAAACCAAAGAGTATGTGGCACACATCCGTTTAGGAGCTACTACACCTTCGTATGATTTGGAAAAGCCCATTGATGCTACTTATCCTACAGAGCACATTACTCGTGAATTGGTAGAGGAAACCTTAAAGAATTTTATTGGCACCATAGAACAAGTTCCGCCTTCATTTTCGGCTTGTATGGTCGATGGTAAGCGTGCCTATGAGCTGGCACGAAAAGGTGAGGAGGTGCAACTGAAGGCAAAGACGCTTGTTATCGATGAAATAGAGCTCATGGAGTGTAACCTCCCTGATATTGTTATCCGTGTAGTTTGCAGTAAGGGAACCTATATTCGTGCACTTGCTCGTGATATTGGCGAAGCATTACAAAGTGGAGCGCATCTTACAGGCTTGGAGCGCACAAGGGTAGGAGAGACTACACTTGGCGATTGTATGGATATAGAAGCGTTCACGGAGTGGTTGGATAGCGTGGAGCTATCTGCAGATTCAGATGGAGTAGAGACAGCAAATGTTGTAGAGAATAAATAAATAAAAATAAGCATATGAAATTATCACAATTTAAATTCAATCTTCCCGAAGAGCGCGTCGCTATGGAGCCTACGGTTTATCGCGACGACTCAAAGTTGATGGTCGTACACAAGAAGACAGGTGAGATAGAGCACCGTCTTTTCAAAGAGGTGCTTAACTACTTTGATGAGGGTGATACCTTCCTCTTTAACGACACAAAGGTGTTCCCTGCGCGTCTTTTCGGTAATAAAGAAAAGACAGGTGCTCGCATCGAGGTCTTCTTGTTGCGTGAACTTAATGAGGAGTTCCGTTTGTGGGATGTTCTCGTAGACCCTGCTCGTAAAATCCGTATCGGAAATAAACTCTACTTTGGCGAAGACAACGGCATGGTAGCTGAAGTTATTGATAATACTACATCGCGTGGCCGTACTCTCCGTTTCCTTTACGATGGTCCGCACGATGAGTTCAAGAAGGCGCTCTATTCGCTTGGTGTAGCCCCCCTTCCTTATTATATTGATCGTGAAGCAACAGAGGAGGACTTTGAGCGTTTCCAAACAATCTTTGCGAAGAATGAAGGTGCCGTAACCGCACCCGCTGCAGGTCTTCATTTTAGTCGTGAACTGATGAAGCGTATGGAGATTAAGGGTGTTGAAGCAGCTTATGTAACCATGCATATTGGTCAGGGTAACTTCCGTGAGATTGATGTGGAAGATCTTACCAAGCACAAGACTGACTCGGAGCAGATGTTTGTAGAGCGCGAGGCCACTGAAATTGTAAATAAAACAAAGGAGAACGGGCACAAAGTCTGCGCTATCGGTACATCAGTAATGCGTGTGTTGGAGACTGCAGTAGGTGCTGATGGTCGTCTTAAAGAGTATGAGGGCTGGACAAGCAAATTTATATTCCCTCCCTATGAATTCCGCTTTGCAGATGCTCTTATCACCAATTTCCACATGCCTTATTCTACCATGTTGATGCTTACAGCGGCATATGGTGGCTATGAAAATGTGATGCATGCTTATGAGGTGGCGTTGGAGAACGATTACCGCTTCGGAGCTTATGGTGATGCAATGCTTATCATCGACTGATGATTGCTTATCTCGGTATAGGAACGAATTTAGGTGATCGCATAGCAAATTTGCATCGTGCGGTTGAACTGATAAATGAACAGGCAGGCCATGTGCTTGCTTGTTCTTCATTTATTGAAACTGAACCATGGGGATTCAAATCGGATAATCCCTTTCTCAATGCTGTAGTGAAGATTGATACGATGCATTCCCCGCACAATCTATTGTCGGTAACCCAGGTAATAGAACGAACAATGGGGCGCACCCATAAAAGTGTTAATGGTGTTTATTCTGATCGTATCGTTGACATTGATATTCTACTTTATGATGACCTTACTGTCAATGATGAAAACCTTACAATTCCGCATCCGTTGATTTGGCAGCGTCAGTTTGTGTATGAGCCATTGTTGGAAATCGCTCCTCACCTTAAGAAAAGTTGAGTTTTGTAGGTTGCGAAAAAGCTTTCTAGCCTTGGAAAAAATAAAAACCACCGATATAACATCGGTGGTTTTTATTTTCAAGCAGGATAATATTACTTCGCTGCTTCGAGAGAAGCCTTGCGGAACTCCTTCATCATCTTCTCAAGTTCGAGAGAAACCTTGCGAGCACGAGTACCGGCAGCCTTATTGCCTTTTTCTACTTGGAGAGCTGCGTCAGTAGCGAAAGCAGCATACTTTTCCTGGATTTTTTCAACGAGTTCTTTCATATTCTCTTAATTTTTAATTGATTTACGGATGCAAATATAATAAAAATCAAAACATTGCAAGCATTTTTGATAAAAAAATCAGAAGGAGTGGCACTTTTTTCTTTACATAAAGCCAAAACCACCGCCAAAACCGCCTCCAAAGCCCATTCCAGGACCTCCCATAGGCATTCCACCG
>JAFYMV010000257.1 GCA_017548225.1 Bacteroidaceae bacterium
CACCTATGTCAACGAGACCCTCACCTTTGGCCAATTCGGCAATACCGAGACGCTCTCAAGCACCCTACTCATCAAGAAGAAAGACATCAAGATCACCCTCGACCCCCTGACAGGTGCCCTGCTCCAGGTGGTGGAGTGAGGTCCTCCCTAAATGCGCACAGTGGCGCACAGTGCGCACAAGAAAAATCGCAGGTCAGATTTTCAAAAATCGAACCTGCGGTTTTTGGTTACATAAGTAAATAGTTTCTAATATAGTTATATATATATTTATATACCTATTATATATCTATTGTAACACTATCGTTCATCGTTAAAAAACGCACCCGCGCTTTTCACTGTGCGCACTGTGCGGACTGTGCGCAGAGTGAGTGTACGCAAAACAAAATCCCCACGGCCCAGGTCGCGGGGAGTGATATTTGAATATCAGTGTAGGGTTACTTAAAGTAGGTCATCTTCTTCAATTTGGGACAATTCGTGAAGAACTTGTATCTATTTGTTTTGAATGTTTTTTTCCACGACTTGTGCGCAACAACAGTAGTAAGTTCTTTGCAACCAGAGAAAACCTCGTTTCCAATGCTGGTCACGCTCTCGGGGATGGTGATGGTGGTGAGGCTCTCACACCAGGAGAAAGCCTCGTTTCCAATGCTCGTCACATTCTCGGGGATGGTGATGGTGGTGAGGCTGCTGCAATTAGCGAAAGCCCCGCTTCCAATGCTTGTCACGCCCTCGGGTATGTTGATGGTGGTGAGGCTGCTGCAACCATAGAAAGCACCGTCTCCAATGCTCGTCACGCCCTCGGGGATGTTGATGGCGGTGAGGCTGGTGCAAAAAGAGAAAGCACTCTCTCCAATACTCGTCACCCCCTCGGGGATGTTGATGGCGGTAAGGCTGATGCAACCATAGAAAGCCCACTCTCCAATGCTCGTCACACTCGCGGGGATGTTGATGGTGGTGAGGCTGCGGCAAATAGAGAAAGCATTCTCTCCAATGCTCGTTACACCCTCGGGGATGTTGATGGTGGTGAGGCTGCGGCAACCAGAGAAAGCATAGTCTCCGATGCCCGTCACACCCTCGGGGATGTTTATGGCGGTGAGACTGGTGCAATTACGGTAAGCATAGTCTCCAATTCTCGTCACGCCCTCGGGGATGTTGATGGCGGTGAGACTGGTACAATTACGGAAAGCATTGTACCTAATCCTCGTCACGCTATAGTTCACCCCCTCGTAGGTCACCGTGGCTGGGATATTGATGGAGCCGGAATACTCATCGTGGTATTCATCATAGCTACTGCCTTTGTATGTCACCTCGGCTTGCTTGGCTCCCGAATAAAGGTTATACCAAACACCCTCAATCTCAACCTTTGTTTGTGCGCTGGCTGCGAGACTACATAGCAGCATGGCTGCCATGAGTAGGATGTGTCTTGTTTGTTTCATGTTGGTTATATTTTAAGTTTGGTTTTGTATCCCGATTCTTTATTGATAGCAAAGATAATTCTAATTCATGAATAATGAATGGATTTCGAAAAAGTGTCTACTTATGTGGAAGAAAATGTCTCAAAAGTCGGATGGGAGAACCTCAGTTCTCTACTATATGAAGAGATATTCTTGCACAACTCGTCGGGTTTCGCTACTTTTGCTAAGGAATAAATTGTTTTCTTATGACGAAGGAGGAGATAAATGCATCATTGCCCAGAGAGATAACATTCTTGTTTAATGATGTAGATTATGAGTTTTGTGACATCTATGATGATGTAGTCCCAGAACTGCAACAGGTCAGAGCATCTGAGTTTGAATTCTATGTGCATAAGGCAAAGGGACTGCGATTACCTTCTGCCGTTGCCTTGTGGTATGTGACGCCAAAGACTGATGAGGAAAAACGTGAACTGAGGTTAGATGCTGCTGCTCTTAGTATGGGCACAACAATTGAAAAAATGCTCGATGCTCATTGTGTGAGCCAAGCTATTGTCATGACAGCTTTATGCACAGAAGTGAGCATAGGGCATAGAGATGTGCTGGATTACGTGATGATAGCTCAGGCTTCTCTTTATCTTATATGCATTTATGCTGCTGTAGAAGACTCCGAGGCAATACTATCTAATTATGAAAAGATATTCTTTGAGACTCTGCCAAAGACTGATGCCCGTTTTGGACGCATGGCTCGACTAATCCCTCAATCTGTGCATCCCGAACTCATTCCGCTTGTCCTCACAGCTCGTGTGCTTGCCGATATGAGCAGGGAACACACTGCGCAAAAGAATTGGTGGCGTGCTGTGTATCGCTCACTCTATGACAGGGGTTATGCCATAGCTCGCGATGAAGCCTCGTTTGTACTCTACATGGTAGATCATCTTGCCGAGTGGCAGCGCCTTGCCAAGGTCTTCGGTGTGCCCAACAAACTCGCCAACCCCAGCATGTGGCAACTCACCGACAAGGGCAAGCCCGATATGGATAAGGCATCACCTCTCTCTCGCTCAGGCACGGGCAACTATCCCTATTACAGCGACACACCTTGGCGTGAGTGGATGGGCGATTTCCAGCAATTGTTCATGGCATCTATCCAAGACCCAAAAGCCGAGGAGGAGATGATGAAGAAGTTTGGCCCAAACATCCCCAAGACCATGATTACCATAGCTACTCGAATGACCGAGTGGCTCGATCTGTTAACTCCCGATACGGAGATAAAAGTTCCATAGAGTCCTCCCTTTAACAACACCCTAATAAATATATATTCCGGCTACGTATGCTTTTTCATGACATACGTAGCCGGTTATTTTTTGCCCATTTAGGGCAGAATGAGGACTTTTACATGGTTTCCGTGTAAGTATGGCACACGGTTTACATGTATTTGATTATCAGTTGTTTAAATTTACGTTTTTAATATTTTTTTTCTTCTCCGCCACATTTTCTTGTACTAAATTTGCTCTCGCTAAGGGAAACGAAGGGGTCCCTTCATCCTTCAGCCACGCGCTCTTTGACCTACTTTACATACCACTACAACTCCTGCAAACGGGCAGGATGTGACACAAAAGCAAAAAAGAATTATTCATAATTAGAACCTAGCGCTGTAGAGGTTAAGTGCATAATAGATTATGAAAGAAAAAACATTAGTGAATGCTTGGGATACCAAGTTCGAGATGACCGATTTTGTGTATGCTGGCGGTGGGATAGGGGGCTTTGACCTCTGCCGTCAGCTCACATTAGAGGAACTGGAGTTTGCAGACCTTATCCTCTCCTTTACCATTGGAGGGAACCACCTCATGACGAAGGAGCAAAGGGATGAGAGCACACGCTTTAAGTTGCAGTTCCCCACGCAGGTGGACTATAACATGATAGAGGATTTGATTATAGAGACCCCCAGCATGGAGCCGTGCCGTCTGCTCGAGTGCTGGTTGGCATTGGTCACCTTTAATCTCGATAGTGAGCAACTGGACAAGATTGCCACAGGTAGCCTGAAAGTAGGACTCACCTGCATGGATGGAGAGAAGAAAATTTTATTGTGTAACTAATAAATATGGAGGAAACAAAAGTATGAGAAACCGAAGCAAAGCGCCCATCGAGCGCATGAAGAGGCCGAAAGGTGAACGTAGCCGAATGGGATTTCCCAAGGTGAAGGTGACGGGCAAATTCTTCCACCCCGCATTGGAAGAGTGCCTGAATCGAAAGAATGAAACAAGTATTAACCCTTTAACTAAGAAAGAAAATGAGTAACAGAAAAAAAATTAAGCGACAAGTGGCTCCGATTAACAACACACCCTACACCGCTGT
Organism: Bacteroidaceae bacterium; assembly: GCA_017548225.1. Classification (GTDB taxonomy): domain Bacteria; phylum Bacteroidota; class Bacteroidia; order Bacteroidales; family Bacteroidaceae; genus UBA1189. The sequence goes on from JAFYMV010000257.1 coordinate 3,765, forward strand.
AGAAGGGTCGTCATGGGAATGTTTCCTGCTGGGTAGGGCAGAGGTAAAGAGTTTGAGTATAGCGACGGGCGCGGATATGTCGAGAACCCTCATTGGGGGATTCATCCATACACGTCCGCTCACTCCCGAGGAGAAGACGGCACTGGATCAGGCAAAGGTCAGCATCGACCACACCATATCCTGGGCACCCGATGGCACTCGAATGCACGTCTTCGGGTTCCGTAGCGTGAGCGGATTTGAGTTCATCGTGGAGTTGGCACAGCGTTACGACCTTGCCCCCGACCAGTTGATGAAGGTGCACATCGCCTACCTGCGCGACAGCCTTCCTCTAGAGGCTCTCGAACGCATGGCAGTCGGCTTCAAAAGCCCAAATGCAGCCACAGGGCGGGATAGTGATGATAAGGATGATAATGAAACAAACGATGGAGATAACAAATATGAATAAGCATAATCCTAATACGAAGAAGATGAATAAAGTAAATTATCCAATGAGTGAAGTTTTCGTCTACACCGTAGTAGACGCAGTGATTAACCATCAAGGCGCGGGTGGCACATCGTACCGACTGCTCTACCTACCTTTTGCTGAGCCCGATGGTGGCGTCAGCGATAGGGACAGTGCCTACCGCCATGTGGCCGAGTGTGCCTTGGATGCCCACCGCATAGGAATCCCCTTCTGCCTTGAGGCCGACGACCAGCAGTTGCAGACCACCGGCGTGGGGGCTACCGTCAGGGTGGCATTCATCAGAGATGCGCAGGGCAAATGGGTGGCTGTGAACTTCAAGTAGCAATAGATCAGATGAAGGGATAACCGAAAGCCGCATCGGCATATACATACCCCTCAAGGATGAAAATCTTTGAGGGGTTTTCTTGCATATAGGCACATGGTGAGAAAAATTGTTCATTTTGCGCTTCAGAACCCCTGAAAGCCTAACCTTTGGATAAAAACTTATCCAAAACTCCGATGGGAAAGGCTCAAAGCCTTACCATCGAGAGACCGTTAACGCTGGACCCACGTCCTATAAAGCACCCAAAGTGTGGGCACAACGGACAAAAGTAGATGACATACTCGGCGCGCGAGCGTGTCTTCGGATTCCTCAACCGCTGGCAGTACACGCTGCCGCGGTTGTTTTCATGTGTAACGATAAAAAGAAGGAACTATGAAAACAACTAGCAACGAACAACAAAACCTCAAGCCCATCCTCTGCGGAATGGGCATAACGAGTGGCATCATAGAGATGACCATGGAGCAGTATCTCACGCACGTGAAGAGCCGGTTTTACACCACACAGGTGGAGGCCATGCGGCGCGAGACCGACCCCACACGGCGCGACCAGCTGAAGCGGCGCCTCTTCTACATCCTGCCCCAAGGGCAGTTCAAGGAGGGACGACGCTCCTACGCCCTGGGCCAGCAGCCTACGAAGGAGAACATCGGGTACCGACCCATGCAGATGCTTGACCTCGACACGCTGCCCGAGGGATGCACCACACCTGCCGATGCGTGGTACCGCATGCGCCTACGACTGCACGACATGGGATTGGCTCACTACCCATTGGTGGTGATGGAGAGCGTATCGGGCAAGGGACTGCACATCTATGTGCGCCTCACCGAGGAGATGGCTGCCATGAACCGCCGCGAGGTGATACTCCTCTGGAGCCGACTGCTGGGCGCAGACTTTGACCTCAGCGTCACCGACCCCGCACGACGGGCATTCCAGAGCTACAACCTCTTCTCTGCCGAGGAGGAGATAGCCTTGCTCTTCGGTGCCGAGCTCACGGATAAGCAGCGCGAGGCAATGAAGGAAATTGAAAATTCCAATCCTGTCACTCTGAACGCAGTGAACCTTCAGGTCGCTGGCTCGAAGGGGAAAAGCAAGAGTCTCGCAAACGACTCGGGCAAATTACCTCCGCGGGATCCTTCCGACGCTACGCTCTGTCAGGATGACAACATCGCGAGAAGAGGCAACATCGCGGTACCTAATTCAGAATTCAGAATTAACAATTCAGAATTAGCAGCCATCGCCCAGCGACTCCTGCTCCACCTCTGCGGCACCACCACACCACCTGAGGGCACGCGCAACAACACCCTCTACGAGGCAGCCCGACAGATGGCATACCTTGACGGCGTCACCGAGGAGGAGCTGATCGATGCCTTTGCTCCACTCGGCTACCTGGGACTACCCGAGCAGGAGGCACGCGCATGTATGCACAGCGCCATGCAGCACGAAAAGACATGGAAGTACACCCTGCCGCCCGAACTCACTAAAGCGATGGAGGAATTGACAATTGACAAATCACAATTGACAATTGGCTCCGCGACAACACAAAGCAACGATGAAGGCAATGATTGTCAATTTAATTCTGGCAGTTTGCCCGAATTGGTCTCCCTCTTCACTCCTCTCGTTCCCGAGAATGCACGCGAGGCGGTGGCAGCGATGGTGTTCAGCCCACTGGGCTCGTACCTCAACAATACGGTGACCATACGCGATGTGTCGGGCAAAAGGAGAAGCATACAGTTCACCTCACTCATCGTAGGCAACTCGTCGAGCGGAAAGGGATTCGCCGACACCATATCGGACCTCATCACCGAACGGCACCGCCAGCGCGACCTCTCCTCATGGGCACAGATAGAGGCATGGCAGGAGCAGAAGCGCACCACCCCCAAGGGTGAGCCCGCACCACTCAAACCCCAAGTGCCCCTACACCTGCTCTCCAGCAACATGACCGAGCCGGCACTGCTAGAACGACTCAAGGCACTGGAGCCTACACACGGGCGTGCCTACATCAAGGTGGCAGAGATTGACGACCTGCGCAAGATGCAGACCGTAGGCACCTCACGCCTGGGAGCCGGACAGGAGATCATCCTCTCGGCCTTCGACACCTCACCCTACGGTGCCCTGCGCGTATCGGCCGATGCCGTGAGTACCATGACCGTGATGAGCCTCAACGTCGTGGCATCGTCAACCTTTCCCGGCACACAAGACTTCTTCCGCGGAGGCGTGGAGCGTGGCTCGGTGGGTCGATGCGATATGGCCATCGTTCCCGACAGCTACGACGTACCCCGATACCAGGACCCCACACCCGAGTTTCATGAACAGCTAGCCCTCTACATCGACCGTCTGGAGCAGGCCACGGGCGAAATCGCGTGCCCCGACATCGACCGCACCATCGAGGACATACGCCTACAGTACAGCGACCCCGACTCGCCCCTGTCGCACTACCACAACCCCGAGCACTTCAAGCTGTGCCACCGCCAACTGCTCATCACCAAGCAGAAGGCCACCATATTATATATATGCAACAACTACCAGTGGGATACCGCCTGGGAACCCTGGCTGCACCATGCCTTCCACTACGGCATGCAGTGCAAGCTCTCCGTATTTGCTGCCGAGATAGCCTCGTGGGAGAAGCGTCAGGTGATGGCCGCCACACCGCATACCACCAGCTACGGACCCAAAGGCGAACTCTCCGAACTGCCCCACACCTTTACCCTCGACAACCTCGTGGAGCGCAAACGCATCGCCACACCCACAGCTACCGACAAGGAGCTCATCACCCGAGCCAAGACACTCATACGCACCTGGCTCCTCAGAGGACGCATAGCCCCTACCGACACCACAGGAGTGTGGGAGAAGCTTTAAACTCCGCACAGTGGCGCACAGTGCGCACAATGAAAAGCGCTTTTAACCATTAACCTAAATCATTAACCCCGAATTCGAAGATTCAAAATTTGTCATCCGGAGGCCAATTTTCAATTTTTAATTCTCAATTTTCAATTTTAATACCATGATTAACTACAGAGTATCTAAATGCAAGAACCCCAACGGTGTTGACGGCACCAACTACTATTCAGGCAAAGCCGTGAAGACAGGCGAGTACACCTTTGACGACCTCGCCACCGATATCAACAACTCCACTACCGTGACCAAGGCCGACGCCATGGCCGTGCTAGCCAGTATCAAACCCTTCATCACCAAAGCCTTGCTTGGCGGACAGGTGGTCGTATTGCAAGACATCGGCCGATTCCAGGTATCGCTCCACGGCAAGTGCTATCCCGAAGCCGCGATGCAGAGCGATGAGTTCTTGCCCTCGGCGATGATCAAAGGCCACCGCATCATCTTCCGCCCCGAAGTGAAGCTCAAGAAGGATATTGCCAGCGGCATCACCCTCAAGCGCGTCTCATCAGAAGCGATGGCCTAACTTAAACGATTAGCGTTTAACGATCGACGAAGACATTGCCAAGAATCCATTACTAACCTTTTTTAGTCCTTCTCCAACTTCTTCATGAGGCCCGAAATGTCTCGGGAGGGGTTAGGGGAGGTTTTTACCAATTACTATGAAGCCGGACTGGAAAACCATTATCAAGATCCTCATCGCCATCCTCACTGCCATAGCCGGCACACTGGGCATCAGCGCCATGGCATGACACCGTCGGCGATAAAAAAAACGAAGAGAGAGCCTCAGAGGCTCTCTCCTTTTTCCCTTTCTCTCCTTTGACGGGCAATAGAATTCATTAGTTGCCAATGGCGTTCGCTAGATGAAATTCTATTTCTCTTGCGAAATATATGTTGTAAAACATGTTTTCTTGCGATTTTGTTTGTAAGGTGCATATTGCATTACCTGTCGTCTTATGAGAATAAACGATGAAATATGGTGCCCTCATGCGTTTAATACTCCTTTTTTGCTTGAAAAGATTTGTGCCTATCTCTAATGGCAGTACCTTTGCGGCGTGTTAAAACTTTTTTTCATGGTATTAGAATGGTATTAGATTTTTAAACACGCTGAAGGATGGTCGTCGTGATGATGACCATCCTTCTTTTTTAAGAGTGTCTTATCTTCTCTTCAGTAGCTTTTTTGCCGTTCAATCCTTCTCGATAAGTACTGTGGCATAGGCTGAGATGCCCTCTTCTCGTCCAGTGAAACCGAGCTTTTCCGTTGTGGTGGCCTTGATGGTGACATCTTCTTCGTCAACGCCCATCACATCGGCCAGGGTCTGTTGCATCAGGGGGATATGTGCCTTCAGCTTGGGGCGCTCGGCGCACACGGTGGCATCGATATTCCCCACACGGTAGCCCTTGGTGGCAATAAGCTCTACGGTGCGTGCAAGGAGTATCTTGCTGTCGATATTCTTGAACTCGCCAGCTGTGTCGGGGAAGTGGTAGCCTATGTCTCGCATATGGGCAGCACCTAATAGCGCATCACAGATGGCATGAATGAGTACATCGGCATCAGAGTGACCCAAGAGGCCACGGTCGTGCTCAAGGCGTATGCCACCGAGCCATAACTCACGGTTCTCGGCAAACTTGTGCACATCGAACCCAAATCCTACTCGTATCTTCATATTAAAAAAAACAAGCCCCCTCTAACTCTCCCCCCGAAGGGGAGGACCTCAGTCATCGTGGATGAGGAGGAATCTTTTATCGTTATTTATATCTGGACCTCCCGAGTCACCCCTCCTTGGGCCGGGCAAGGGGGAGGCGTTATCTTCCCATTATCTCACGTATGCCGTCCATGTCGAACGATAGGGTGAAGCGCAAGGTCTGGTCCAATGGATTGCTCTGCGCTGTAGAGATGAGATAGGCTGCATCGAGCGAGAATACACTCATTCTAAAGCCTGTACCCAAGGTGAAGTACTTGCGGTTACCCTTGTACTCGTTCTCGTAGTGGTAACCACCGCGAAGGAAAAATTGGTTGTTGTAGGCATACTCTACACCTATACCCCAATAGATCTCTTGCAACTCTTCGCGAAAACCTCCGGGGGCATCAACAAACGAATGGAAAATACCCAATGGGCGACATGCCATCATAACCGATGTTATATAGGTATTCTTCGTATTGGGTATAGTAGGTGTTTCCCTCGGGGTCTTCCCAACCCATCTCACTCAAGAATTGCTTATAGGTGGGCTTGGTAGGTACCATGAACTTGTTAATGTCTGCACTGATAGAGAAGGTGTTATATGCATCCAAAGGTATCAGCAGCGATGTACCGAGACGGAGGTTAGTTGGGATAAACTGATTGGTCTGCCCACCGTCGTATGATATCTTGCTACCAATGTTTGAGGCATTGAGTCCAAAGTTGAGCATACACTCGCGACGACCCAAGAAAATATAGTTGGAATAGAACATTGAGATGTCGGCGGCAAAAGCATGTCCAGGTGTGGTTGACTCATCAAAGTTATAGTTGAGGTCTGACAAGATATAGCGCAAGCCTACCGAAGCTGAGAAGGTCTCTGACAACATGCGCGAATAGGCAAAGTCTAGAGCCATCTCATAGGGTTTGATGGTATAGTCATCAACCCATACCTCACCCAAAGAGAAGTAGGTGAGCGATCCGCTTACTGCTTGGTAGTCGCCGATACGGTAATAACCTACGAGATTAGCCAAATCAATGTCACTCACAATCTGTCGGAGCCAAGGTGTGTAGGCTAGCGAGAAACCTGCGGGACTGATGGCAAAGGGGTACTTGGCGGGATTCCAATACTGTGAGTTGACATCGGGGTCGGTAGCAACACCCACATCGCCCATGCCACCGGCGCGAGAGTCGGGAGCAATGGTTAGCGAGGTGACGCCTGTCATGACTGGGTTGAACATCTGCACATCGTTGGAGGTCTTCTGTGCAAGGATTTCTCCCATAGACAGGATGGCTGCCAATAAAAGAACGATCTTCTTCATATCTTATTTCTAGGTAAAAACTTATGTATAGGTAACGTAAACTATAGTGCTTTATTGCCTAATGAATATTCTTTGAGCCTTACTCTCTGAACGGCCTGTTGGCGAAGATACGATGACTCGATAAAGATATATACCTGTATCCAAGAGTCGGCCTGACGAAGTGCGATGATTCCATGTGTAGGTGTAGTTGTTGTCTGGGGCAATAACTAACTCGTTATGGTTCCAAAGGGAACGTCCCGCGAGGTCAAAGACCTCAATGGTCACTGTCATCTCATTCTCTGGGCGGTCGTGAGTGAGGATAAAGGTGGTGCCTTTATTGGCGAGGTCGGGCATGGTAAGCACTTGCACAAGGCTAGGGGCAAGTCCCTTGACGACTTCAAATTCGATGGTTGTAGTAGAGGAATTGTTCATCATATCCCATGCACGAAGCATAAGTGTATGGCGTCCCTCGGGAAGCTCGGGCATAAGGAATGAGATGGTACCCTGGGTATAACCACCAGCATTAGAGACATAATACTCATTCAAGTTATAGGTCATTGAAGCTTCTCCATCAACGATAGCTACCAAATTGTGCCCGAGACCACCTGCGGTATTGATGCCATCAGCGTCTTCAAGGATTGCAATAAGGCGCGGAGTTTCGTTCACTTTGTCGCCTGAAACGAAAGAAGCGGAGTTCAGGTATGTCTTGATGCTAGGACCGAAACCGTCGTTGGTCAAGTTCTCTTCTGTGCCTCCCAAAAGGAATTTGTCGAAGGAGCCCATAGCCTCTTGGGTATAGGTTGAATCAACGGCATATAGATTGATAAGTCCACTCTCGCAAGAATAGTTGATGTCCATAGGTATGCGGAAAGTGAAAGAGAAGTTTCCATTTCTCACAGAATCGCTTCCTACGAAGAACTTCTTTGTGCGTTCGTGATAAACGAAGGGGGTCAGATCCTTTACATTTGCATTATTGCGACACACCACCTCTTCAATGTTATCAAACACAGAGGCGTAGATCAATCCAGAGAAGTTTGTGGCATGCGTTCCGTCTATATCTTCCACATGGCCCTTGACTGTCACTTGCGAACCTGCTTTTATCATAACATCTCCGTCTTCGCTAGCGGGGGAACCATTGAGCTCGTCTACTACCATGTGGTAGTTGGCATTACCCACGACAAGGGCTGGGTCTCCTATCAGCACGTAGTTTAGTTTGTTGCCACTCACATCGCGCAGCGATGCATCTTCGGTAGTGATCAAACTGCATTTTGCCAAACGTAAGGCATCGCCCAAGCTTAAGCGTTGGTTGTTCTCATCTCGCGCGAGTAGGTGCTTGGAGAAGAAATAGTTGATTCGTCTATTCTGTTCGGCATAAGTGGTGCGCGTAGAAGTGAGCAAGCCGATGGCGCCACCTGAGGCATTCAGGAAGGCTGCTTCTCCGAATGATAGAACTGATTGGTCGAAGGGGGTAATATCACATGATACGGTAACCCATACGGGTAAGTGTGTAGAACGCACCTGTGCCATATCTGTTCTGCTGAGCACCAACTCGTGAGAAAGAACATCAGCACCTCCGTGTCCACTATAGTTTACCATGAGGGCACCCTCTTTAAATAGCTCAAGCAGGCGCTTGTGTACGGCTGGGTAGCTATTGCCGGTTGATCTCTTTTCCATAGGGAAAGTGTCCCAATAGATTCGTTTGACCATATAATCTGGATACTCTGTCTCAATCATTTGAGCTACTAACTCTGCATCGTCCATATGACGATTGTTGTCTCCATCGTCACCTAGCATCAGTACTGTATTCTTCCAAGAACCAGCATCGGCATTGCCCATATAGGCAATGATTTTATCCACTACTTCGCGAGCCTGAGAAACCATGGTTACGGGGAATCGTCCTACACCGACATCTACTTTGTCGCGTTTCAAATTGGAACCTTCATCATCATCCAAAAATCCAAAATAATCCTCTACGACATGCGATGATGTGGTACTATACGAATTCTCGGCCTCATAGCACAGCAAGTAGTCGTCGGGGGATTTGCCTTTCCAAGTTGATGTGAGCATACGGTTGTCCCAAGCACCATCGCCAAACAGTAGCAGATATTTGGGAGCCTCGTCGGCTGTTGTCGCACGATCATAGAGCATCTTCATATAGCGGCGATATGCTGTGGCGTCGGGGGTTCCTGATGAAAACTCGTTGTACAACTCATCGGCGCGTACGACTTTGACGCTGAGCCCACGGTGTTGGCGGTGTGCTTCGGCCAAGCGTTCGGCCTGTATTGCATATTGGCCATTAGTGGGGATAATGATAACATAGTCCACAGGTTCTGTTGCATGCAAATCCTGTTTGGCCACTTCGCCTACCATTTCGGGCATAGGATATGGTGTGCGTGGGTTGAAGGCAATATATACGTCTCCTTTGGCTCCTTTAGCCGAGAAATAGACTTTATTGCCTTTTGCGGTGGAGGGGATGCGTATGGGGGATGAGGCATCGGTGACGCACCATACGATAGCCTTTTCATCGGCAGAACTTACCTCGTAGGTGTTAAGGCTTGTTGAAGTGGCATAAATAGGCGTTCCCAATTCTATCACACTGGTGTAATTGAAGAGTAAATAGTCAAGGCGGCCAGAAACTCCAAAAGGACGGTTATGAGTAAGTGTTATCTCTTGTTCGTTAACTGTACTATTGATGGGTATGGTGTAGCTTGATGACGAAAACGTAGCTTCACAGTTTGTGTCGACAGCGCCAAGGCGCAAGGTTCCGATTAGACTATCGCCCACAGCAATAGAAAGATTGGTCGCTTCTGAAGCATTGTGGGTGAAACTTACGTAAAGTGTCCCTTTTTTTGAAGGGGATACATTGCGTGTTGGTAGGGTGTATCGTCGTACAGCTCCATTGATGTAGTCATAGCTCTCTACCAATTTGCGGCCCGCGTGAATCCATGCATAATCATCCACCTCGTGCAATGTATAGGCGGGTGTCGTGGTTATGGTATCGCCCTGTTGCTCGGCGGGTGTCTCTAATACAGGGAACTCTGCAGGAGCCCCTTCCATATCTTCGGTAAGGAAATAATAACCGTGTGTTGAATAGGGGTTGCGTGTATGAGAGAAGGTGTTGTCAGATTTCATAGTCCATTTCACTGAACCATTGGCATAGAAAAGCATACGGTCAGCTTCGCGCCAGAGGGGAACTTCGGCAAGGTCATCACGCCAACTATTAGTAGCGTTTTCTGATAATAGGTGCCCGCCATAACCGAACAGACGAACTTTATCGGGATTGTTAAATCCCATAGATGCCAGTGCAGTATGCGTGAGCATGTGGATGCCGTTATCTTTTACGCGAATCTTCACCCAACGTCCTTCGGCGAGCACAGAATGGGGGGCATATCGCTCTGTTTCCTCTGCCGCGCGTTGTTGTTTAGACTGCGCTTCACGAGTAACGTTTAGTGTAAACGAATGTATGCGCCAATATTGGCCGTCGCGCCAAATGATGGGAGAAAAAAAGATGTCTAGCTGACCGCGCTTGGCAGATATACCTTTGTGTACTTCTATCTTGGGCCATTCCGGAGCTCCCTCCGTTTGAGGTAGACATAAACGCGCAATCTCTGCTGTCGTGAGCGGCTTTAACTCTGGATATTCTATTGTAGCGCTATATGTGCCGGCACAATCATAACCAAGATCTATGCTATGCGTAAACGTGGGCATGACCGTATCTTGCGCATATGCAGCCCAGTCTATTTCAATCTCATGTTGGCCCCAACAAGGAGATAGAGAAAAAATTAATATTGAAAATAGTATATGTCGTATTGTTCTCATAATCATATTAACGTAGGATTCGTTTTTTTATTGTACCTATATTTATATAGTGCTTGCTAAATGAAAGGGCTATTTTACGTTGAAAGATAATACTTGCTTGCCCTCAAGGAATCCTTCGATATGTTGTCCTATCTTCAAGGGACCTACACCAACGGGAGTTCCAGTAAAGATAAGGTCCCCAGTCTTAAGCATAAAAAATTGACTTACATACGCCACCAACTCATCTATGCTGAAGAGCATGTCTGCTGTATGCCCTTGCTGTACGGTTTGGTCGTCGATGTTGAGGTGGAAGTGAATGTTTTGCATATGTGCGAAGCGCTCTACGGGTACAAACTCGCCCAATACGGCTGAACCATCAAAACCTTTGCATAATTCCCACGGCAGTCCTTCCTTGCGGAAACGCTCTTGCATGTCGCGTGCGGTGATATCTACCCCCACTGTTACTGCATCGTAATAACGATGAGCGAAGCGTGGGGCAATGTTCTTTCCTAGTTTGCTGATACGTACCACTAGTTCTGCTTCATAGTCAAACCGCTCGGCAAAGTCAGGGATGAAAAAGGGCTTTCCCCCCTTTGATATTGCAGAATCGGGTTTCATGAATATTACAGGACTTTCAGGCTTTACCAGTATCCCACCATTCAGTTCTTTATTATGTTCGGCATAATTCATGCCTACACAGATTATTTTCATAAAATTGTTCGGTATGTTTTCCGATGCAAACTTACATAAAAACGCTGGAATAATCAACCGAAATCGGAATAATAGTGCATTTAAAACTGACTATTAACGCATTACGCTGAAAACCTCGGAAATACGGGAAATGGCAATTTAGCAAAGAAACGCAAGATAATGAAATAGAACGGTTGCCAATTCGTTACCCGAAAATGAGTGATATTTTTCTTTGTGTCGTCACGTTTCATAGTTCTGCATCATATTGCGTAGCAATGTATAACTCGCTGATACATAATTTTGTAACCAAAAAAGATTGGATTATGCGAAGTACATTTAAGGTGCTGTTCTATGTGAACGGAAGCAAAGAGAAAAACGGTATTGTTCCCATTATGGGACGAGTAACAATCAACGGCTCTGTGGCTCAATTCAGTTGCAAACGTACCATTCCGAAAGAACTTTGGGATGTTAAAGGCAACCGAGCCAAAGGCAAGAGCAAGGAAGCAAGAGAAATCAATTTGGCTTTGGATAACATCAAGGCTCAAATCATCAAGCACTATCAACGCTTGTCGGATAGAGAAGCCTATGTAACAGCCGAAATGGTACGCAATGCCTATCAAGGTATCGGAACGGAGTATGAAACCCTGCTCGGTGCATTTGATAAGGATAATGCCACATTCAAGAAGCGTGTAGGTACAGACCGAACTATGTCAACCTATTCATCAAGAGTACGGGCGAGAAACCACGTTGCAGCGTTCATCAAGACGAACTATAAGCGTAACGATATGTCGATGATAGAACTGACTCCCGACTTCATCAAGGAGTTTGCCGTATTCCTTGCAACCGATAGAGGTTTGCAGAATGGCAGTATATGGGCAAATTGTATGTGGCTCAAAGGTGTTGTTATGCGTGCCCACTATAATGGGTTGATGCCGAGAAACCCGTTTGCACAATTCCATATCAGCCCCAATGTCAAAGAGAGGGAGTTTCTGACCGAAGATGAATTGAAAGCAGTAATGACGCACGAATTTACGGATAGCAAGTTAGCATATATCCGAGATTTGTTCGTGTTCGCAAGTTTCACAGCCTTGTCATTCGTGGATATTAAGGAACTGACCACCGATGATATTGTAGAGGTAAACGGAGAGAAGTGGATATTATCCAAGCGACACAAAACCAAAATTCCATTCCAAGTGAAATTGCTTGATATTCCGTTGCAGATTATCAAACGATACGAACCATTCCAAGAGAACAAACTCGTATTCCCCAATCTGAACTATTGGAGCATCTGTAAACCATTGAAAAAGATGATAAAAGAGTGCGGAATAGATAAGGATATTTCATTCCATTGCTCAAGACATGGATTTGCTACCCTCGCCCTCAGTAAGGGTATGCCAATCGAGAGTGTAAGCCGAGTTTTGGGACATACGAACATTGTTACAACACAACTGTATGCAAAGATTACCACCGAGAAAATCGACAAGGATTTAACGATGTTTGGCAACCAACTTAATCAATCATTCGGCAACACAACAATGGCATAAGGTATGGAACGGACAATTATAACAATCAATGAATCGGGCAATATGAACATTCCCAATGGCAATGTATGGATGTCGTTCTCGGAACTTGTGGGGCTGTTCGATGTATCAGTGCCCACATTAAAGAATACAATCCGAGCCATATACAAAAGCGGAGTGGTAGCGGAACACACCCAACATTGTGAAGTGATACCATATACTTATTGGGCAACCCTATATAATATGGATATGATTGTCGCTATCGCTTTTCGCATCAACTCATACGGTGCTGAGAAGATACGGAATGAGGTGCTAAAGAGGATATACGGACGAAAAGAGAATGTATGTTATCTCTTTTCGCTTATCAATTCTCCAATGTGTATGTCGTAATACTGGCATATCGGCAAGCTGAAAAGTCGGCAAGCCTGTATATCGGCTGATTAGTCAGCGAAGACAAGTCCGAAGATAGGTTCTCGACCTGTTTTCGGGCTTGCCTTATACAGATATTCATGAACAAGGAATTATCAGCCCCAAGTCGTTTTCTTGTCATCATCTGTTATTGGACGTATTACCTTGCAAGGATTACCAACAGCTACGGAATTATCAGGTATGTCCTTTACTACAATACTACCACCGCCAATAACGACATTACTACCAATGGTAACTCCTGGCATAACCTGCACCCCAGCGCCTATCCAGACATTATTGCCAATAGTAATAGGTAAGGCATATTCCAACCCCTTGTTGCGACGTTCAAAATCAATGGGATGTCCAGCTGTATAAAATCCACAATTAGGTGCTACAAACACATTATCACCAAATGTAACGCGCGCTCCATCTAAAATCACCAAATTATGATTGGCAAAGAAATTTTCTCCTATTACTATGTTGTAACCATAATCACACCAAAAAGGAGCCACTATACAAAATTCCCCTTTTGTACTACCAAGAATTTGTTTTACCATTTGTTTTTGTCCACTTTCATCAGACGGACACAATTGGTTGTATTTATAGCATAGTTTTTTTGCCTTCTTTCGCTCTTCCAATAATTCTTTATCATAATTAGCATCATAAAGCATTCCTGCAATCATTTTCTCTTTTTCGTTCATTTCTTGAGTCTTATTGGTTTGTGGTGCAAAAGTACTCAATTTATAATCAATTCGGTATAAAGCGCCCTGCCTTTATATGTATCCCCCTCATATTTTTCTTCCCATAGTACTTTATTCACTATTCTGCTATAATTTGCATAGCAACTTATCCGTCAATCACTTATATTTTTGTAGCTGACATTTTTTCAATCCTAAACAAAGAAAATATGGAAGCCAACAAAGTAAAAACAAGCCATAAACCGCCATCAAATGGCAGTATGGTAAAAGAAGAATTTATCCGAGTGGGAACAACGCTCTACAAGATTGTGGAGCAACCGAGACTGAGCGGTGGATATGTGAAGAAGCGTATCCCGTGGAACAATGAAACGCTCCGCCAAGACTATGGCAAGGACTACATCGGCAGCGTTCCCAAGTATGACGGATTCTGCACCGTACCCGAACACATCGGCTATCGCCCTGTAATCGGTAAGTTCCTTAACCTCTATGAGCCGATAGACCACCGACCACAAGAGGGTGATTTCCCCTCTATCCGTTCATTGGTGGAACATATCTTCGGTGAGCAATACGAGTTGGGGATGGACTATCTGCAACTGCTCTACCTGCAACCCATTCAGAAGTTGCCAATCCTGTTATTGGTATCGGAGGAACGCAATACAGGCAAGAGTACATTTCTTAATTTTCTGAAAGCCCTTTTTCAGAA
>JAFYMV010000036.1 GCA_017548225.1 Bacteroidaceae bacterium
AAAATATTTTCAAAGAACTCTTTCTTTTTACACTCTCAAGGGGTGTCCCTCTCGATTGCGGATGCAAAGGTAGATACTTTTAAATTACTGACCAAACATTATTGAAACTTTTTTTACAAGAATTTTTAACAAATTCCGTAAAAGGTTGGTTTTCAAGATAGGCTGAAAAAAAACAAAGGAGAAGGATTGAAGGGAATTGATATCTATAGGTTGCAAAACATGGGGAAAGCGCTTTTTTATGCCACAAATGCATCGCACCTGCGAATTATAACAAACGCACCTGCGACGAGAAACAAACGCACCTATGAAAAAACAGGGAGGGTGGAGCGAAAATTTGCGAGGACAAAACATTTTGGGAGTTTCACACATTGATATTTGGGTTTTATCATGATTTAACATTATCTTTGCCTTGACAACGATAGAATGTAGTGATATACATTCTACCATTATAATATATATATGAAGAAGATTTGTGCAATCACAATGGTGCGTAACGACGAGTTCTACCTTCGCAAGTGGGTGGCATACTATGGTGAGCAGTTAGGGCGTGAGAATTTGAGAATCTACTTCGATGGCGAGGATCAGCGTGTGCCCGACTTTTGCGAGGGGGTATACACAGAACTTAAACCTCGCATACCGGGTATGGTGGTCAAGTCGGAGAAGGAGCGACTTACCTTCTTGTCTCATCAGGCTGCCCGACTGATGCGCGAGGAGGGTTATGACCTGGTAATCGGTGTCGACGCTGACGAGTTCCTTGTCGTTGACCCCGTAGTAGGAAAAACATTGCAGGAGTATTTGAGTTCGACCGATATCAAAGTGTGCGTATCGGGATTGGGTGTCGATGTGGGGCAACATCTCGACCATGAGGGAGTGATTGACGCAAACAAGCCCTTCCTTGACCAACGCAGCTATGCTTATCTCTGTTCACGCTACACGAAGCCATCAGTCATAGCACAGCCTGTGATGTGGGGATCGGGATTTCATCGTGTGAAGGGACACAATTATCATATTGACAAAAATCTATACCTTTTTCACTTTGGCAGCATTGACCTCGAGATGATAAAAGAGCGCATGGGTAATGCCGATTTGGTATCAACGGGGCGACTTGGACATATCAAGAAACGCGCCAAGACTATCTATGTAGTATCAGCCACCCAAGCACGCGATTGGGACAAGACAGTAGGCGGCATGCGCCTCGCACAGCAATGGCTACGCCAGCCATTTGCATGGAACAAACCTTGGAACCCTATCACCAAAGTGGTAGTGCGCATTGCCGAACGCTTCAAAGGTATCGTATAACATATTATAATGTAATAACGCGCATGACAGATGTAGTGATAGCTTGGGTAGATGGCGATGACCCCGCCCACAAGTGCAAAAAGGCGAAGTACCTCACGGGCAAAGATGAAACCCGCTTTGATGACATTGCCGGCGCTATGCGCTACCGCTCTACGGGCGAGGTGTACTACTGCGTAGCATCAGTGCTGCGTTATGCTCCATGGGTGCGCAAGATATTTATCGTTACCGACAATCAAGACCCACATATTGATGAGTTTGTTACCCGCAACTTCCCCGACAATACAATTCCCATCGAGATAGTAGACCATACGGTGCTGTTTCGTGGCTATGAGCGCCACTTGCCCACCTTCAACTCTATCAGCATTGAAACCATGCTTTGGCGTATACCGGGCTTGAGCGATAGATTTCTCTACTTTAATGACGATTTTTTCCTGGCCGCTCCTACCACGGAAGATATGTGGTTCAAGGAGGACAACACCCACATTTATGCCCTTCGTTTTGCCACATGGTGGGGGCGTCTGCTCCGCTGGGGAAAGCATCTAGGGAGAAAGCATAAGGAGTTTGGCTATAAGGACTCCATGCTCAATGCCGCAGACATCATGAAAGCAAGATGCTTTCACCTCTTCCCTCACGCACCACAACCCATGCGCCGCACATGGTACGAGAAGTTCTATGCCGAGAATCCCATATGGATTGAATACAACATACGCCACCGCTTCCGTGAGCCGTCGCAGTATAGCATTCCTACCCTATTCTACATAGGCGCTCATCGCGAAGGCAAACTTGAGGTACGATCACCGAAGGGTAGCACCTGTTTCTTCAAGCCATCAGCAAAGAAGGCTACCGACTATATGGCACGAAAGATTGCCGAAGCCGATGCCAACAAGGACCTTAAGTTTGGCTGCATCAACTCACTGGGCGAAACGACCGAAGAGGCGCAGCAGATGTTTCATGCGTGGATCTCAAAGAGGTTGGGAGTCACACTTTGAGACACTCCACATGAAAAAATCACCCCAAGCAGCACCTTGTCCTTAAAAAAAAGCACTACCTTTGCACCTATAACACACATTCACCAAACTATGTTGAAGGAGTTTCTCTCGCTAATCAAGCGTTTCATTCCACCCTATAAGAAATACCTATTCGGCAACCTTGTACTTAACTTTTTGGCACAAGTGCTCAATGTATTCTCGTTTGCCATGCTCATACCCATCTTGCAGATTCTGTTCCAAGTGAGCGACACACAGTACGAATATATGACCCTTGCCGATGGCAATATCGCCGATGTCATCAAGAACAATTTCTACTACTACATGAACGCTTTTATTGAGACGCGCGGTGCCCTATGGGTACTCCTCATGTCGGGCGTAGTGCTAGTAGTAACAACACTTTTAAAGACTGCCTGCTACTTTGGCTCGGCAGCCACACTTATCCCCTTGCGCACGGGAGTGGTGCGCGACATGCGCATACTTGTATATAATAAGGTGATGAAGCTTCCCTTGAGTTTCTTTTCCGAAGAGCGTAAAGGCGATATCATCTCCCGCATGAGTAGCGATGTGAGCGGACTCGAAACAGCGCTATCCAACTCGCTGGAAATGCTCATCAAGAATCCCATCGCCATCATTGTCACCCTAGGCACTCTCTTCTTCCTCAGTTGGGAGCTCACCCTCTTTGTACTTATCGCCATGCCCGCATTGGCATGGGCTATGGGAGCTATCAGCCGTAAGCTGAAGCGTACATCGAAGGAGGCACAAAACTATTGGGGCACACTGCTAGCGCAACTTGATGAGACATTGGGCGGCTTGCGCATCATCAAGGCCTTTCTTGCCGAAGGTAAGATGAAGCAGCGCTTTGCCGACATCAACAACACCTACCGCAATGCCACCATGCGCATGACCATACGCCAATCAGCGGCACACCCTGCCAGCGAGTTTATGGGCACCTGCATCATTGTCATCGTGATGTGGGCAGGCGGCTACATCATCCTCAATGGCACATCAGGTATGGAGGGCGCTACCTTCATCTACTATCTAGTAATGCTCTACAACATCCTCAACCCCATCAAAGATCTCTCCAAAGCCTACTACAACATCCCCGTGGGCATGGGTTGCTGGGAGCGTGTAGACAAGATACTCAGCGCCGAGAACCCCATTAAGGAGCCCCCCACCCCCACCCCACTGACCACTTTCGAGCAGAGCATCGAGTTCAAGGGCGTAGACTTCCACTACACCTCCGGTGCCCCCGTACTGAAAGATATCAACCTCACAGTAGAGAAGGGAAAGACAATAGCCTTGGTGGGACAGTCGGGCTCGGGCAAATCTACTCTTGTAGACCTCGTACCCCGCTTCCACGATGTAGTGAGTGGCAGCATTACCATTGACGGTACGGATATCCGCGAGGTGCCTATCAAAGACTTGCGCACCCTTATCGGCAATGTCAACCAAGAGGCTATCCTCTTCAATGACACCATATACAATAACATCAGTTTCGGTGTCGAAGGCGCCACCATGGAGCAGGTCATCGAAGCCGCTAAGATAGCCAATGCGCATGAGTTCATCATGGAGAGCGAGCAGGGATACGACACTATCATCGGCGATCGCGGATGCCGTCTATCGGGAGGTCAACGCCAGCGCTTGAGCATTGCCCGTGCCATCTTGAAAAACCCGCCCATCCTCATTCTCGACGAAGCTACCTCAGCCCTTGACACCGAGAGCGAGCGTCTGGTACAAGAGGCCTTGGAACGCCTGATGAAATCGCGCACCACCATCGCCATCGCCCACCGCTTGAGCACCATCAAACATGCCGATGAGATCTGCGTAATGCTCGAAGGCGAGATTGTAGAGCGCGGCACTCATGAGCACCTCCTTGCCCTAGGCGGGTATTACAAGCGCCTCAATGATATGCAAAGTTTGTAATCAACAAGTAAATTTGCAACATATTGCAATTATTCTCATCTTTAATCCGCTGCACATTTGAAGATAGGCGGCACCTCGGAAAAAATGCAAGTAAACTTGCTTTTTCTCTCGGCATGCACTATCTTTGTACGCTGAATACATGAATATTTTTGTTTAACCTCTATAAAAGAAAAAGATTATGAAGTTTTTGACAGACGAGAAACTCGTGATTGTAGGTGCCGGCGGTATGATCGGTTCTAACATGGCTCAGACAGCCTTGATGTTGGGTCTTACTCCTAACATCTGCCTTTACGATATCTATGGTCCCGGTGTTAACGGTGTAGCAGAGGAGATGGCTCACTGCGCTTTCGAGGGTGCAAACATCACTTGGACTATCGATCCCGAAGAGGCTTTCACTGGTGCTAAGTATATCATCTCTTCAGGTGGTGCTCCTCGTAAGGAGGGTATGACTCGTGAGGATCTCCTCAAGGGTAACTGCCAGATTGCAGCTGAGTTTGGTGACAACATCAAGAAGTACTGCCCCGATGTAAAGCATGTAGTGGTAATCTTCAACCCCGCCGATGTAACTGCTCTCACAGCACTTATCCGTTCTGGTTTGAAGCCCAACCAGCTCACATCACTTGCAGCACTTGACTCTACCCGTCTCCAGCAGGCTATCGCTGAGGCAGTAGGTGTTCCCCAGTACAAGGTTGAGGGTGCTCGCACCTATGGTGGTCACGGTGAGGCTATGGCTGTATTTGCATCAAAGATCACTGTTGATGGCAAACCCCTTTCAGAGTTTGAAATCTCTGACGAGAAGTGGGCAGAGATTAAGCACAACACCATCCAGGGCGGTTCACGCATCATCAAACTCCGTGGCCGTTCATCATTCCAGAGCCCCGCTTACCAGTCTGTTAAGATGATTGAAGCAGCTATGGGTGGTGCAGAGTTCCACTGGCCCGCAGGCTGCTATGTAAACAACGAGAAGTACAAGAATGTGCTCATGGCTATGCCTACCGTAATGGATGCTACTGGCGTACACTTCGGTGAAGTAACAGGCACTGCAGAGGAGATGGCTGCTCTCGATGCTTCATACGCACACCTCCAGGTAATGCGCGACGAGATCATCAACCTCGGCATCATTCCTCCCGTAAGCGAGTGGGCAACCTTGAACCCCAACTTGGCATAAACGAATTCGTTTAGATAAGAAAAGGAGCTACCCGCGTGTAGCTCCTTTTTTGTTATAAACTTATGAACAATGGACTGTAAGCAATGCTCCTTACAGATTAGAGTCTTGTAGCCAAGCGCTTTACCATCATTGGTTTCCAAGTAGAGAAATCACCCGCGAGGAT
>JAFYMV010000258.1 GCA_017548225.1 Bacteroidaceae bacterium
CGGGCAATCTGTAGGGTAATAATCTTTTCAGACATCACCTCTTCGCCAGCATACGCATTCTTGACAAGCGTACCATGCTCGGCATAGTCGAGGAAGCGACGCAAACCCTCTACCCCCTTGGCGTTCGTACGGCGCAGGTCTATATCGCGTGCATGGAGCGATGAGAATACCATCATCTCGTAGCGCGAACGGGTAACGGCCACATTGAGTCGGCGCTCACCACCTACCAGATTGAGGGGACCGAAATTCATGGATATCTTACCCTCCTTGTCAGGACCATACCCCACAGAGAAGAGGATGACATCGCGCTCGTCGCCCTGCACATTTTCCAAGTTCTTGATGAAGATAGGCTCTCCACTCTCTTCTGCCCAGAGTCGCAACTGTCTGTTCTTGTCAAAACGCTCCTCGAGAAGGTCTTCGATGAGGTATTGCTGTTGCACATTGAAGCTGATAACACCAATGGATAGTTTGCGCAGCTGTTCGTCGTTGAGACGACGCTCTATCTCATTCACGATGGCCATAGCTTCTGCCTTATTGCTACGGCTGCCTCCCTTCTGATAGGTACCCTTGACGGGGACATACATTACGCGGCGTTCCTGGTCGTCAATGGCTGGGAAAGTATGCAGTTTATTCTCGTAATATTCGTTATTACTGAAGCACACAAGGCTCTCATGCTGGCTACGATAGTGCCATGAAAGCAAAAGCGAAGGCATCTTGAGCGCTTGACAATCGTCAAGAATGCTCTCAAGATCATCAACTGCACACTCCTCATCGGCAATCTTGTTGCTCACAAAGAAAGAGGTAGGTGGCATCTGCTTGGTATCGCCCACAATGACGATAGTCTTACCACGAGCAATGGCTCCTACAGCCTCATTGGTAGGTATCTGCGAAGCCTCGTCGAAGATAACAAGGTCAAACATCTGAGGCTGCATTTCCAAATACTGTGCCACCGACATGGGGCTCATAAGCAAACAAGGACAGAAATGGGCAAGCATATCGGGAGCCTGTTGGAAAAGGCGACGGATGGTCAGTCCGCGTCCACCATTGGCAACCACCTTATGCAAGATGACCGATTGGCTGCTCCATTCAGCGTTCGTGCTGGCCGCTTTTGCCCTTTCGAGCAAACGGCCGACCAGTTCGTCACGACTCACCTCCCGATAGAGACGAGCAAGTTCTTTGTAACGGCTCACCTTATCATCAAAGAGCAGACCGTTAAACATATCAGCTTCGGGATTTCTAGCAATCAGTCTATTGGCTATCTCGTAGAAGTAACGGGCAAGGTAACGATGCTTGAGCTGAGGCAATGACACCTCTTCGGTCTCCAAGAGGTGTACGATAGTTCCCATATTCTTCTGGCGCAAATCCTCTTTGATCAGGCACCATTGCTTCCAGTCCTTTAGCTTGTCGAGATGCTGAGCCCAGTGTTCCAACTTCGCTACGAGCTCTTGTACCGAGAGGAGCTCCCATCCGTCAATGGTCAGCCACGAAGAGAGCGTACCGAACGCCTCGCGATACTGATCATACGGAGCAAGCAGAGTAGCCCAATCGGCCTTTACCGACATCTTTCGATGTAGCGGAGAGGCATTAAGATGGGCAAGATTTTGTACAAATTCCTCCAAAGTATCCCAAGTAACATAGGCTTTGTGGCGCTTAACCTCGTTCAGCAAACTCCACTTCTTGAATACTCGCACTACGGGATGCGCTTGAGCGAGAGCCAATCTCTTTTGCTCCAATACGGGGATGGTAGCATCAAAAATCTCTGTGGAAGCTGATTGCAAGATGCGCTCGCGCTGCTGGAGCACCTCACCCACCTGACTCATCAGTGTATCAATGCTCCCTAACGCTACAGGAGGAATACCTTCAACACACTTGGCCACATCACTAACCACCTGCTGCAATTGACGCGCATAGGTCAAACAAGTATCAATGGCAGGTTTCAACTCTGCAATATGCGCCATAGTTTGCGCATTGGTGCTGACGCCGAGTAACGGATGCTGAGAGGGCTGACCAACGAGACGAATGATAGTACCCAGACGATCAATATAATATTCATACTCCGACAAATTTTGAGGAGTGATAGTGGGGCGAGTAGCATCGTGCAGGTCTACCATGCCCTCCTCGCAAAAGCGACAGTAGTGCATGATGCTATCGTAGATAGAGAACTCATCCTCAGCATCGCAACGGTGCAAAGCATCAACATGTTTCATCAGTTCGCGGCGTTGGTCATACAACTGTTGGGCAGTGGCATGATGACTACTTTGCTCGCCTTGCTTCTCGATACGCTCCATGACTGACGCGAGTTGTTGCACAAAGTGGCGCTTGGTAGCCTTGTTTGAATGCAACTCCAAACAGAAATCACCCAATCCGAGCTTTTCCAAACGATTCTGCACCACCGAGAGAGCAGCCATCTTTTCAGCTACAAACAACACACGCTTACCATGATACAAGGCATTGGTAATCATGTTGGTAATGGTCTGCGACTTACCTGTTCCCGGAGGACCGTGCAAGATAAAACTCTTCCCTCTTGTAGAGGCTACGATAGCATGTAGTTGCGAAGAGTCAAATGGCAACGGAGTACATAGGTCGCTCGGGGCTACCGTCGCATCAAGATCTGCCGCCTCGTCATCATCTGAGAGCAAAAGGTCACTCTCCACTAAAGCATCGACGATAGGGGTCTCTTGCATGCGTGTACCGTGCGTATGTATGTCGTTCCACATGACAAACTTACTGAAGCTAAACACCCCAATCAAGCACTCCTCCAACACATTCCAATTAGGCTTCTTCAGCAATCCTCCGCGAATAATAGAGAATATGCGTTGGAGGTCGAGGTGACTATCGCTACTGATAAAATCCTCCAAACCCTCAAACTCAATTTCAAAGGTCTGCTTCAGATATTCGAATAGGGTAACATTCAACATGGGATCCTCGCCACGCCACTTCACATGATACTCCTGATTCTTATATACAAACTCCACCGGTACCAAAAGGATAGGTGCCAAGAAGGGCATGCCACACTCGTCCACCCATTGCATTAGCCCGAAGGTCATATAAAGCGAAGAATCTCCATTCTCCTCCATCATGGTGCGTGCCGAACGACGCAATTTCTTGAGTATAGCGGTCGTCTCCTTATCACCATAGTAACTGTGCAGACGAGCACTCCCGATATCGTCCTTTACCAAGTTCATCATGTCTGCATCCAATGCCGCCGAATCAAAGATCAAGCTTGCGTCGGGCACTCCACTAAAGGCTCCTCCAAGAGTGGGAGCCTGTTCTAGCGAACTGGGCGCTTCATCGATACGGAATCCACGACTCAAATCGAATATCTTAGAAGCTACATCCTTCAGACATACCGACATAAGTTGCATGGCCGACGACATCTTTACATTCAACAGCGTATTGCGCATAGTAAAGTCGAGCAGCTTGCGTTCCCACAAGAGTTGCTTCGTAGGCTTGGGCATATCAGCTCGCTCTGGTACAGCAAGTGGCATCGGAGGCATTCCGTCGCTGGTATAAGGGTCAGGCTCATCAGAAACCACCCACACCTCGTTGCGCTTCACGATCTGTGGCAAGGGAAGGAAACCCTCCAAACGACAACGATAGACATCGATGAAGAGTTCAAAATCAGACTTCTTATTCAGCGTTTCTGTTGCCACATCTATGGCCGATTCGAGAGTTTTCTTCTCCGCATTTGATAGGCAAGTAGACTCTATCAACAAGATATCGTCAACCCCCTCACTAGTCTTCTTGAGTAGAAAAGTGTTGTCATCATCCGCGCTGCGCACATGGCTATCCGCGATAAGCCAAACGCCCAAATAAATATGCGAATGTTCCAATATGAGCAGCGTATTAAGTCCGATATACTCCAAGCAGGCAGCAAAGAGCAGAGTGAGGTCCATGCAATTGCCCAACTTATCGGCCATCACCTCACTAGCCAATCGTATGCGCTGGCCCCTCTCCTCGTAAGAGCGAATACTCAAGCTATAAGACAATCCCTCCTCTTGCAAAGCCAAGTAGATGGCTTCCACCTGCTCGCGCACTCGCTCCTTACTTTCGCTACAGTATCCATTAAAACTCTTTGAGTCATTAATCCGATACAGATGTTCCGAAGCACGCTTCACTACGGCAGCTATGCAGGGATGGTTGGGGGTTATGAACGAAGCCAACAATTGGGGATGAAAAGCCAGGCCATGCCATTGATTGTAAGCCATGAAGGTAATGGGATAGCACTGTTCGCGTAGCACCTCTCCAGCACAAAGCACCTTTAGTTTGAGCGTAGATGTTACCTTTTCAGTCAATGAGAGCAATTTACCCGTATCCACTAACAAATTGATATCCTGCAGTCTGATGCGTCCATTGGCATCTATAGTCAGCGGCATAGAGGAGTAGGTTTCAACATAATCACCCGATATCTCTATGTAAATATCCGCGATGTCTGCATTCGAATTGTTCTCTATAATACACCAATTGCATATATCCACCTTTGATTGCACCAAAGCATAGTTAACCTCTTCCAAGTAGTCAAGCGCCAATGCGATGCAATTGTTTGGTGCGCGATGTTCGTTCAACTTCATATCAAAAGAAATGAAACTTTGTTAATAAGCGTATGAATTTCCTCTGCAAATTTCACACTTATTTTTGGGACGACAAAGCATATTTATTCACTCTGTACGAAATGTCCCATTTTGTGTACAAAATATTGAATTACGAATTCAAGATGTGTTTCCATGTCATACTCGACTCTCCCTTAAGGATGGTATTGGATATTCCTTCGGGGAGCCATCCTCATTTTCTATTCCATGCCCTACTCTGCAAATCGCTTAATGAGATTGTAGGCGCTATACAACCCCAATTCTCCCGCCTTGCTGAGATCAGCTACGCCGCGAACATTCTCGCCGAGAAAGATGTAAGTTAGTCCGCGATTGTAGTAGGCTTCGGCCAAATGAGGCTCGAGAGCTATCGCCTCGTTGTAGCTCACGATAGCCGCCCTATAATCCTTGAGTTGCGACAACACATTTCCCCTATTATAGTAGGTATAGGCAAAGTCTGGTGCAAGGTCGGCCGCCTTATTCAAGTCAGCAAGGATAAGCTGATAATCGTTCAATCGGGCATCCACCATAAAGTCCTCGGGCGCCATAGCCACCTGCTGTCCCCCACCCTCGTTAGCACGCAGCATCTCCATCTGCTTGTATCGCACCACCGCACGGGCATAGTACGATAGCCACAGAGTACCATCGGCAATGATAGCTTGGGTAAAATCATTGATAGCCGCCTCAAGGTCCTGTACCAGATAGAAGTCTATGCCACGCGCAAAATAGTATATGGCCTCCTCACTCTCACCGGTAAACTTGGCCGTCTGCACATCGATGTCCTTGAAATGAAACGCTATCTGCTCCTCATCGAGCGCCTGCTCCGATGCCGTCACAAGCAAGGGCAAGGGAAGCTCACCCGTACGCTTGATGCTCTCCAGATAACGATGATAGTGGATAATGCGCCCCACCTCACTCTGCTTATTATAATAGGTAAGAGCAAAGAGCGGCTGCAGCGCCACATATACATTGCGGTTTTGCACTTTGCCACGATAGGCCGAGGAGAACTCATTATCACTCACCGCATCATCGGCCACCACCAAGCGTCGGTACTTCTTGATATTCTTGTCCGACTCTCTACGCGTATTGTCGTCTTCGCTATCGTTTTCGTCTTCGTTATAGAATTGTGCCCGCAACACCACGAGTTCATCCTGCTCGGCCTCCTTGAGTCGGCCCTGCCGACGGCGCACATCGGCACGGCACTGATAGCCATAGAGAAATTTGGGATACTCCTCAATCACACGGTCAAGGTCCCTCTCGGCCCCATCCATATCACCCGTCTGTATCAGCAAGAGAGCACGGTTGAAGATAGCCATCATATTGTCCGGCTCATACTCTATCACCACATTAAAGTCCTCGATGGCACGGTTATCGTCGCCCACCTGTGCGCGCAGCAGTCCGCGATTATATCGTCCGAGCACATTATTGGGGTCCAAATCCAGCGCCAAGTCATAGTCACTCATAGCCCCCCGCAACTCCTGCCGGTAATAGCGTGTGAGCGCACGGTTGATGTAGTAGTTGCTTTTAGGATTGAGGTGTATGGCGTAGGTAAGGTCCGTCTCAGCCTGCTCATAAAGTTCCTGTTGTAGGTATACGAGTGCACGCGTGGCATACACATCCGAGTCGAAACGGTTTATCTTGAGCGAAGCCTCCAAGTCGGCAAGAGCCGCCACAGTGTCCTCCTGTTGTATGTGCACCTGAGCACGCATATTCAGTGCCGGAGCATATCCTGGTACCATGCGCACCACCGTGTCGAGCACTCCCACGGCGGCATCGTACTCCTTCAGGTTAGCATAGCATAGCGCCAGGTTGTGCCATAGCCCCTCATGCTCGGGAGCATGCTGCAAGGCGCTACGATAGTCGGCAATAGCTTCAGCATACTTTCCCTGATTCACCCGTGTCAATCCGCGCAACTGGTAGCAATCCACCACGAATGGATTCCTGCGGATAGCTTCAGAGCAGTCATTTTCAGCACCGGTGTAATCATCAAGGTAAAATTTTGCCAGCCCGCGATAGAAGTAAGGCTCATAGA
>JAFYMV010000259.1 GCA_017548225.1 Bacteroidaceae bacterium
AAATTTATTTGCAGTTTTCCGAGCCGCAGCCTAATTTCAGACTGCGAAGCAGACTAAAATTAGTGCAACTGACGCCAAATCGAGAGCAGAATCAAACTTGTTTGAATTTTGCCGAGATGCGAAGGAGGAAAACTCGAAGTTAACTGACGCATGAGCGAACAAGAGTCAAGCTAAGCTCGAACTCTTTCAGTGAGCGAAAAGGAAGAAGACAAAGTCATGGCGAGAGAAAAAACAAACTTGTTTGCATAGATATTTGTACAACCATTAAAAAATCGGAACAGATGTTAAGATAAAGGCGATACGACACACTAGTTTGAAAGAAAAAATGTACTTTTGTAATTCAATACACACTTGCCACTATAAACAACGATAGGAGACAGCGTCATGAACGAAACGAAATATACCACCTTCTTCACCCCCGAAGAGATAGAGCTTAAACGCTCGCTCGAAGCGAGACTGTGCGAACTTGCTGGCGACTGCTTGCGCGACGATGATATGCCCCGCATCGAAACCCTGCTGACACAGGCCATCGAGGAGGGACGACTGAGGCGCGACACCTTCGGGCTCAACCCCATCATCAACAATCTACAGACCGCCATTATCGTGGTGGATGAGATGGGTATGCGCCGTGCAGCCATCGTGAGCATATTGCTGCACGATGTAGTGAAGAACGAGTACATCAGCACCGAAGAGGTGTCAGCACAGTTTGGTGCCGATGTGGCAGGTATATTGAGTGGACTGGTGCGCACAGGCAAGCTATATGAGAAGAATCCCTCGATAGAGTCTGAGAACTTCCGCAACCTGCTGCTCTCCTTTGCCGAAGACATGCGCGTGATACTCATCATGATTGCCGACCGCGTCAACACGATGCGCCAAATCAAGGATGTCGACAATGACGAGGCCCGCCTCAAGGTAGCCAGCGAAGCGGCATACCTGTATGCACCGTTGGCCCATAAGTTGGGCTTGTATAAGCTCAAGTCAGAGCTTGAGGACCTATCGCTCAAGTACACTCAGCACGACATGTACTACCACATCAAGGAAAAGCTCAATGCCACCAAGGCAGCGCGCGACAAGTATATCGCAGCGTTCATACACCCCATCGATGAGAAGCTAGCTGCTGCTGGACTCAAATACCATATCAAAGGCCGCACAAAGAGCATCCACTCTATCAGCCAGAAGATGAAGAAGCAGAAGACCAACTTCGAGGGTATCTACGACCTCTTTGCCATCCGCATCATCCTCGATTCGGAGTATGAGAAGGAGAAGCAAGAGTGCTGGCAAGCCTACTCCATCGTGACCGACATGTACCAGCCCAATCCCAAGCGTTTGCGCGACTGGCTCTCCATCCCCAAGAGCAATGGCTACGAGTCATTGCATACCACCGTGATGGGCCCCGAGGGCAAGTGGGTAGAGGTACAGATACGCACCGAGCGTATGGACGATATTGCCGAGCGCGGACTGGCCGCACACTGGCGCTACAAGGGCGTAAAGAGCGAGACAGGACTAGACGAATGGCTCACCAGCATACGCGAAGCACTGGAGCACAGTGATGACGACGGTTTGGAGCTGATGGACCAGTTCAAGATGGACCTCTACAAAGACGATGTCTTTGTGTTCACCCCCAAGGGCGACCTCTTCAAGCTGCCACATGGAGCCACAGTGCTCGACTTCGCCTTCCACATACACACCAATGTGGGCTGCCGCTGCACAGGAGGTAAGGTCAACGGCAAGCATGCCCAGCTGCGCCAAGTGCTCAGCAGTGGCGACCAGGTAGAGATACTCACCTCAAGCACGCAGACCCCCAAGCAGGGCTGGCTCGATATCGTCACCACCTCGAAGGCGCGCAACAAGATACGCCAGAGCCTCAACGAGATTGAGTCGCGCCAAGCAGCCTTTGCCCGCGAGACCATAGAGCGCAAGTTCAAGAATCGCAAGATTGACTACGATGAGCCCACCATGATGCGTCTCATCCGTCAGATGGGTTACAAGCAGGTGAAGGAGTTTTACCAGAAGATTGCCGATGGCTCGCTCGATGTAAACCAGTTCATCGACCGCTATGTACAGGCTATGGAGTTGATCACCGAGCCGCACGATGTGACCACACGCAGCGCCGAAGGCTACAGCATGCAGCAAGATGAGCAGCTGGGGCATCACTTCTCGGGCGATGTGCTCGTCATTGACCAAAACCTCAAGGGTATCGACTTCAAGCTTGCGCAGTGCTGCAACCCTATCTATGGTGACGAGGTCTTCGGTTTCGTCACCACAGGTGGCGGCATCAAGATACACCGTTGCGACTGCCCCAATGCGCACGATCTGCACACCCGCTTCGGCTACCGCGTAGTGAAGGCCCGCTGGGCTGGCAAGAGCAAGGG
This sequence comes from Bacteroidaceae bacterium, assembly GCA_017548225.1. Taxonomy (GTDB): domain Bacteria; phylum Bacteroidota; class Bacteroidia; order Bacteroidales; family Bacteroidaceae; genus UBA1189. Next base: position 2,373 of record JAFYMV010000259.1, read on the forward strand.
ATCACTCTACCCCATTACGCTCACCGTCATCGGGCACGACGACATAGGCATTGTCAATAATATCACCTCTATCATCTCTAAGGAGGAAAACATACAGTTGCGCAACATCAGCATCAACTCGCACGACGGCCTCTTCTCAGGCACGCTCACCGTACTCATCGAAGAGAACGCCCGCCTACAAGCACTAGTCAAGAAGCTGCGCACAGTCAAGGGCGTGAAGCAGGTGAACCGTAATTAGGGGTTAGGGATTAGGGGTTAGAGGTTAGAGTGAAAAGTTTGCTCCGCGATGTTGCCATTCCAGATGGTACCCTAAACACTGAACTCTAAACCCTAAACCAGTATCTCAAACCTCCTCAGCCCCTCCACAGTATCGGCAAACCGTATAGCGCCATTTGATGCCTCTACGGCCTTTGCCATCGATATGCTGATGTTGCGTACATGAGCCGCAAAGCGCTCCTCGTCAGCGATGGCCACCCTCTCGGGAGTGCTACATTTAAGTATATCAAGGTAAGCCAGTGCAGTCTCGTAGGTATTGAGTCTGTTCTCAGCGCCAAAGTTATACACCCCACCAGGCAACCTCATTGCATGCGGCATAGCCCGCACCACCTCGTCTACCCAAGTGATGCCCCGATACTCCCTCGTAGCAAAGCGCATCGGCGTACCCTGACGCAGCGCCTCCTTGATGTTCAACACAAAGTTATTGTGCGTATACATCCCCTCCCGCTTAGCATCATACA
>JAFYMV010000260.1 GCA_017548225.1 Bacteroidaceae bacterium
AGGAGCGTCAAATGAGCGCACTAGCAGAGAACCTTTGTCTACTGTCAGGTTACCATCGGTAGTAACACCGCGTGAACGCGAATCGAGTCCATCACTCTCATGAGTAGCCCCCGACGCCACTACAGTAACACGACTATTCTTTAAGGAAACATCACCTACATTATTGATGCCTTTGCTACCAGTTCCAGTACTCTTGACACCGACAATCATATTCTCAATAGTAAGCGCACCTTTACTACGGACACCGGCCGAAGAAGAAAGTTCACCCTCCTCATAGAGTGCACCACCTTCCGTAAAGGCAGTAATCTTACCACCCGTGAGCGACATATTACCCTCGCTCATCAGCGCTTTAGAGCCAGCGCCTTTAGTCGTGGCCTGCACGATTCCGCCCGTCATACTAATTGTAGACATTGCACGCAGAGCATGCCCTTTATCTCCTGTAGTAGCCACCTTGATGAGGCCACCCTTAATATTGATATCAGGACTAATATTGTCATCTATAACGCCAGTATCTTCATCTCCTTCATACGACGCTGCAATACCCTCATCACCAGCTTGGATATTGAGTTTACCCGCTCCTATCTCTATATAGCCTTCACCTACATCTATACCATCTTTACCGGCATTGATAGCAAGTTCGCCACCATACATAAAGAAATAGTCTTTGGTACTGATACCATCACTCCCTGCATTAATCGTAAAATGGCCATCGCGAATACGCACATAGTCGTCGCTGGCAATACCATGTTTATGGTAGCTCTTCACATTGAGTGAGCCCTTACCCGAAAAGACGAGTTGTCCCTCACTAAAGAAGGCTCCCTTCTTTTGTTCTGCTTTGCCATCTTCTCCTCCTTCCAACTCCTCTTCCGTAAACTCATACTCCTTATTGGCATCCTCAAGGTAATTGGTTGTACCATCGACCAACTCGACAAACATGGTTTTACCCGACTGGATATTGATAGCAGGACCTGTAGGATTAGTGATGCTGACACCATCAAGAGTGATACGGGTTTTCTTTTCCGAATAGAGTTTGAAAGAGCCATTGATGGTAGAGCCTTTTAAGGTATAGCCCATCTTTGACGAGAGGGCTCTCACCGTAACATGAGATCCGTCAACACTTATGATTGCTTGCGGCGATGATGCTACACCAACTAATGCAACTAGATTCACCACCTCATCATTCACCAATACTAAGTCATCTTTATACTCTATTTTGACAGTGGTATTTACTATATATTCCTCGAAATCACCATAGCAGTCGTGCTTCTCATCGGTTATCTTTTCTTCATTAACAGTTGTGTATGAGGTATCATCAACAGGATCAATGACAACATCTACCTGAAGCCCATCATAACTATACTTACCTTTATACGCACCGCTTTGCGCAAACTCTACCGATTCAACACCATCAATAGCATAGGTTGCGCTATGAGCACCTCTTGTAACATACAAAAGTGTAGCATCTTCGTTGAAAGACATCTCGGTATCCAACCCACTAAAATAGGCAATAGAGCCATCTTTACACACCACGCGGAAGTCGGCAACTTCAGCCATATCAGCCCACGACATCATAGTCACCACGAGGGCAAAAGAAAAGAGTATCAATCGTTTCATGGTCTCACAAATTTAAGAGTTTCATTTCCTGTTACAGCTACATATACCCCTACAGGCAGATGTGCCACATTAATAACTGAAGAGGTTATCGTCTGCACATGCGAGAGCACACGAGTGCCGTCAATACTGTACACTACTACTGATGCACCCGGCTGTACACAAGCCACCAATGACTCTGTTTCAGAAGAATAGACAAGTACATTCTCTTCGGACGGAGTCGCGACACCACTCTGTAACCCATAAAAAGAGATACGCTGGATATCTTTGATTGCGATAGTATTCTTCACCGCATCTCCGACACGAAACTCCATCTGACCATTTGAGAAGGTCATCTTGCACGAAGTATAATCAAGTTCCTCAAACTTGGTTTCGCCACCAGCAGTATGCACAATCATTTGCTGTGCATGAACTTGCATCACCCCAGCAAACAAAAGAACCAATAAAACATGTAGATATTTCATAGTTTTCTAATTACTCGTATTTAAAATTCAAAGGCATAGCCAATACCCAGAACATGACCGCTTGCCTCATCCATGTCAGCATAATCTTGATAACGATAATAAACGGTCAACTTATGCTCCTTATTAATCTTATAATCCGTACCTATGGTATAGCGCACCTTGTTATAAGCGAAGGAATTATCGAGTTCATTATACACCTCTAACTCGGCAAAAGGTTCAAATGGGCTCTTCTTTATGTCATAGCTCACGGCAAGACGAGTACGCAATTTATGGTCATTCTTCGGATTCTTCGTATCAGTCATATAGCTATAATCCTCACTCTCTGGATCTTCATCGAGAATATATTCAGGAATCAACTCGGATAGCAGTTCGGGATAATAATCATAGAAAGCCTCATAGGCTGTATTATGATACCAGCGTTCACGCTCGCAATAAGCACCCATACGATGAGTGAACTGATAGCGTTCACGCAGCGAAAATTTAAAGCGTCCCAACTTAAAAGACCCCGTAAGCGAAGCTGTTGCACGATGACGGGTATACCAATAGGGGGCATCTACATTCATATGCTTGGGAACAGGAGTACCATCCTTATATTGTTTATAGCTACCATCTTCATTAGTGCGATACTTGATAGTAGTTTCACCCATACCATGCATCGACATTACAGAGTAACCCACATCAGCCTTTAGGAAGGGTACCTTTTTATTCTTGTACGAAAGACCTATTCCCGTAGCAATACGCTCGGTTTGAGACGACATATCCTGCGTACGATACTCACCCTCCAATGAGAGTTCCAACTGTTTATTAAGTTTGGTAGAGGCCTCAATACTGCTCCACACCCCAAAATCACTTTGTGCTATTGCTACGGAGGTGGCCAACAATAGGCATCCTGTACCTAAAAATCTTCGGAGACTTTTCATAGTTTCACAAATTAAGGGATTAACTTAAATGGTATTAGAATCATCCCATCTTGGGCAATCGTCCCACATGGTCGACACTATTAATCTCATTGCTCAATGGTTCATAGTACACCTTTACTATAGCGGTATCTTTGGAGAAGTCAATAGCGCCCACCTCTACACGAAGAATATCCAATCCTGTACGCTTCTTCAGATCCTCGATGAGTTCACCTTCCTTGTCGGGCATGATAAGACTTACATTATCATACATCATCAACTTGGTCGCCACATGCTTTACCCAACGATGGCTCTCGCACACCCAAATAGACAGGAGGAACAGCAAGTTAGTGGCAAGCAACTCGACATAGCTGATGCTGGTAGCCAAGCCGTTGATGGCACTAACCGCAATGATAAGAAACAAATAGGTCATCTCACGAATGGGCACTGACTCCGTACGGTAACGAATGATACCAAAGATAGCAAAAAGTCCTAACGCAAAGCCAATCTTAAGTTTTACACCACCCATAAGAAAGATGAGCAGGAACACACTGATAGAGATGAGAATAAAGGTAAAGAAATAGTCGCGACGCTTACTTTTAGGATAGTAGAATGCACGCACGATGAGACCAATAACCGCAGTATTGAGCAAGAAGCGGATGAGCAACTCGGCAAGACCTTGCCAATCAGCCCACAACGCAGGCAGTACCTCCGCACCAGTTTGTGTATCAGCACCTAACTCTTCGGCTGCCATAAGGAGTGTTTTAGCACCTCCTGCAATAAGGCTTAATAGATTTCCCATAATTTTAATATTTTTTTAGTAGTTTATCAATCTTTTTAAAGCGCGGCTTGAAACGATTACGCTTGAGATTCGGATTCGTAAGCGCCGACCCGATGCAATATTTACTAAAACCTGAAGGCTTGATGCGTAGCTCGCGCAACATCTCCTTCACGGGCGAATACACATTACCATCGCGCTTGAGCTCAATGATGACAAGGCGATCAAAAGTGTCATGAATATCAGTCTCCCAATGATGAAACTTCACATGGCAGTCAATAGTAAGGCGCTCGGTCTTCGCCATATTGACCAAGGTAATGCGTTCAAAGCGATTTTCCACTTTAGGAACAAGATCAGAAAGTAGATAGCGGGAGTACTTTGCCAACAGCATATTTCCATCATCCTCATGCAATGTATGGATGCCGCCAACCGTCATGCGCTTCTTTTTAGTGCGCCCATGATTATTCTTATTCTTAACCTCCAGGAAGGTATCTCCCGAATCAAGGTATGTGCGCACGCGCACCTTCTGCCTCACAAGACGGCCATTGTGGTGCATCGTATACATTTCCTCATCAGGAGTGTCTAAATAGATGGTGTGATAGCGACTGTATCGCTTACTCTCAATCTGCTGCACCATGTATTTTCCCTGCGCCAATACGAGCAGTTGCTCCAACTGACCAATGGTCGCCAAGTATTTCTTGTCGATACGATTCATCAGCTTGATACCACTCATTTCATCAAGAGAGATGGCAGGCAACTGGTCTAGCAGGTGCAATATCTGTTGTTCCATAGTATTAGACACACAACGCAGTGGTGTGCAAATATACAGATATTTTCAATATCTATAAGCGTAAACGAACAAAAAAACATCAAATACCCTCTTTATGATACATATATATAGGTCAACTATTGCAAAAAAGAAAAAAAGCGCCTACCTTTGGCTTTACAACTCATGAACTAAAAACTCATAAATTCAAAAGATATGCAAGAATATTTGAACGAAGCACAGGAGATGATGGAAATGTCTATCCTCCATGTAGAAGACGAACTCGCCCGCATCCGTGCCGGCAAAGCCAACACTCGTATCCTTGACGGCATTCGCGTAGACTCATACGGCAGCATGGTACCCTTGAGCAATGTAGCCTCGGTAACCACTCCCGATGCGCGCACTATCGCCATCAAGCCCTGGGACAAAAACATGATTCGCGTTATCGAGAAGGCTATCATCGACTCTCCCGTAGGCATCATGCCCGAGAACAATGGTGAAATCATCCGTCTCGGTATCCCCCCTCTCACAGAGGATCGTCGTAAGCAACTCGCCAAGCAATGTAAAGAGGTGGCAGAGCATGCAAAAATCAGTATCCGCAACGCTCGTCGCGACTGCATCGATGCGCTGAAGAAGGCTGTTAAGGACGGCATGCCTGAAGATGTACAGAAAGATGGCGAAGAGAAGCTCCAAAAATTGCACGACAAGTACATCAAGAAGGTAGACGACCTCTACGCTGACAAGGAAAAGGAAATCATGACCGTATAATGCTTGGACTTGTAATCAAGAATACCGGCAGCCAATATATCGTAAAGACCGATGAGGGCGCCCTCATTGACTGCCGCATCAAAGGCAATTTCCGACTCAAAGGCATCCGTAGCACCAACCCTGTGGCCGTAGGCGACAGGGTTGTGCTCACAGAGCCTATTGATGGCATTGCCTATATTACCGCCATTGAGGATCGTCGCAACTATATCATCCGCCGCGCCTCAAACCTATCGAAGCAGTCGCACATCCTTGCCGCCAATGTAGACATGTGCCTGCTCATCGTTACCATCAATTACCCAGAGACCTCTACAACATTCATTGACCGCTTCCTTGCTACTGCCGAAGCCTATCGTATCCCCGTACATATCGTATTCAATAAGGTAGACCGCTACGACGATGCAGAGCGTCGCTACCTTGACGCCATCGTACACCTTTACCACACCATCGGATACGAATGTTCCTGCGTATCGGCACTCAACAATGTCGGTCTCGACGAGGTGCGTGCCGCCCTCAAAGGCAAGACCACTCTACTATCGGGCAACTCTGGCGTAGGAAAGAGTACTCTCATCAATGCTCTACTCCCCGATTTGCGTCTGCGCACAGCTGAGATATCAGAGCGCCACAATACAGGTATGCACACCACGACCTTCTCAGAAATGTTCCCCTTCGGTGAAGACGGATGGCTCATTGACACTCCAGGAGTAAAGGGCTTTGGTACCTTTGATATGGAAGAAGAAGAAATAGGGCACTATTTCCGTGAGATATTCGCCATTTCGGCAGACTGCCGCTACGGCAACTGCACCCATACCCACGAGCCACACTGTGCTGTGCGCCAAGCCGTAGAGGAAAGCCGTATCAGCCAATCGCGCTATGCTTCATACTTGAGCATGCTTGATGACAAAGAAGAGGGAAAGTACCGCGAAGGGTATTAGTCAACAACAGACACTAAAGCATTATAAGCAGCAGCAGTGGAAGGAACATGCACACCCCTGCGGCCATACGCTTCATCAGCATTTCGCGCGGTGTAATCACCAGCGCATCATTGCGTTCTATAGAAATCTCCAACTGTTCATCACGAGGCAGGTCTGCCGCACTCCATTTGCCCACGATTGTAGCATCCTTCAGAACTATCAGCCCCGCATTGGAGCGTATCATCGTCTTGAGCAATGTTTCATCAGCATTCAGACAAGGATAAGAGGCTCCCGTATGCTCGCTCCACTCATCAACAGCCTTTGCGTTTGAAGATGTCAACATATAGAAAGCATTATCGCTCACCTTGGCATAGTCATGCAAGTCATTGATTACATCAAGCAATCCTTCATTTGTGCGCTTAAGATTGCGCGCTACTAAAAAGAAAGTATAGCCGGGACGCTCAAGAACATCCCATGTAACATCTTCACCCTCAAGCGTAGACAAACTAAAGTCTGTAATGGGAGGCACATAGCCTTTGCTTACCAATCGGTTTTCACGACGCACAAGATGCCAAGTAGAATCAGGATAGTCATCAAAAGTAAAGGTACGCTGTTCGCCATCCTTTTCCATCACAAAGAGATATTCATACTCATCTTGTGAAGCATCCTCAGGGACAATCATACCCTCAACAATATTCGTACCTACCGCATAGGAACGAAAATCCCACACTGGAAGATGGCGCAGGTTATGCAGCATAAATAAGAATATAGACAATCCTGCAAAGACAAACACGAGCCATTGCGTACGCTCTGGAACAATACGACATACGCGCTTATGACATAGCAACACCACGATAGCCATCACAAGCAATGCCAAATTCTTACCAAAGGTTTGCCAATGGGTTAGCAGCAAGGCATCTCCAAAGCAGCCGCAATCGCTAATGGGATTGGTCAACGCCAACACCAAAGTGAACGGAGTCATTACGGCCAGGAAGGCAATCATCAGCCACAAGTAGAAGCGGCGGTAGAGTCCGAAGAATAGAGCTATGCCCATCACATACTCCAATGCTATGAGCCCCCAGGCCCCCAGCACCAATAAGGCCGGAGCTACCGACCATCCGAAAGCCTCGGCATAATCGGTCAACTTATACACCGTACCCATAGGATCTACGGCCTTCACAAGTCCTGAGAAAGCAAATACCAAAGCCAGCGTAAAACGCAAGGCATTAATGGCGATGTTCGATGCTATTTGAGCAGGTTTATTCACCAAAGTCAATCTTAATAAGTCCGAAGACCGAGTAGTTAATCATATCCATATAGTTGGCATCAATGCCCTCTGATACGATAGTCTGCCCCTCATTGCTCTCAATCTGCTTGGTACGATAGATCTTCATCAATATAAGGTCGGTATACGAACTGATACGCATGCTACGCCATGCCTCGTCATAGTCATGATTTTTGGCCTTCATCAAGTTGAGCGCCTTGGTAGCATACTCATCATACTTGGCAAGTGCCATCTCGGGAGTCATATCATCAGCTTCGGCATATCCCAACTCAAGTTGAATGAGCGCGATGATACCATAGTTGACAATACCGATAAATTCAGAGCGTATACCCTCATCAACCATCGTTTCCCCTTTGGTCTCGATGCTACGGATACGGTTAGCCTTGATAAATATCTGGTCAGTTACCGAAGTCGGGCGCATGATACGCCACGCAGCACCATAGTCCTTCAGTTTCTTGGCGAAAAGATCACGGCAAGTAGCGATGATTTGTTCGAATTGTTGATTGGTTTCCATATCGTTTAGTATTGAGTATTAGCGTTGAAATTCGAGTGTTTGTCCAAATCACTCTTCTTAATATAATCGCAGCACCTGCCCCACACGCAATGTTGACTGCGTGGTGATGCCATTAAGCTTACATAATTGTTTTACAGAGACTCCCTTGTTTGCCGCGATACGACTCAATGTATCACCACTACGCACCTTATAATAGGTATCAGGATCTGAAGGGTCGTACACCTTTTTCTTGGGTTTGACATAGAGATAGGTATCACCAGTTACATCCTGATTGGGAAAGTCAAAAAACAACGCAGGATTGAGCGCCTTGCCCAAGAGTCGGGTTTCAAAGTGCAAATGAGGCCCTGTACTGCGTCCCGTATTACCACCAAGTCCGATAGGGTCTCCAGCCTTCACCACCTCATTTTCTGCCACGAGCTTGGCATTAAGATGAGCATAGAGCGTCTCCAACCCATTCGGATGGCGTATTACCACATAGTGTCCATATCCACGACGCTGATAACTCACATAGCGCACCTTGCCATCAAAGGCCGCACGAATGGTATCACCACGCTCTACCTTGATGTCCAGTCCGTAGTGTACACGGCGGCGACGAGGACGATAGCCGAAGATATCATTTACCTTCGTATTCTCCGTAGGCATACAAAAGCCCGTAAGGTCAATGAGCAACGAGTCGGGCATGGCCACATTACCATACTTATGCGCATAATCGTTGCTCCATTCAGGGTAGAGGTCATCAGCAGGGTACTCGTATAGCTCGGCCTTGATCAGACGACTTAACACCACCGAGTCAATGCGGGCCATTTGTCTGTCCATAGGAGCCTGCTCGGCCAGCAAATCTTGCGCAAAGGTCAGCACAGACACCCCCATGAGCACGACGATAGATACGATTCTTAATATATGAGATTTCATTATACCTGCCTTACAAAACATTCAAAGGACAAAGGTACGACATTTATCGCATACCACAAAGTTCAAAAAGTTTAAATCCCATATTGTTGCTTATCAAAAGGATAAATTGTACCTTCGCAAAACACAAAGCGAAAGCCCCATGAAAGTAAAGACATTTGTATGCAATATGCTGCACGAGAACTGCTATGTCATCTATGACGAAGCCTCTCGCGAAGCAGCGGTTATCGATCCCGGATTCTATTGGGACGAAGAAAAAAGAAAGTTTGCCAAGTTCATAGAAGAGAGCAACCTACACATCAAGTACATGCTCTGCACACACCTCCATTTTGACCACATCTTCGGCACCACATTCATCGAAGACACCTATGGAGTAAAAATCAGCGCAAGCCTTGAAGACAGTGCATGGATTCAGAATTTCGCTCGCGCCACAGCACACTTTGGCATACAGCCCAACACCCTTCCCCGCCCCGTAGGGCATCCATTACATGATGGAGACACGCTATTACTGGGGACCGAAATGTTGCAATGCATTGCCACTCCTGGTCACTCGGCAGGCGGCATGTGCTTTTATGCCCCCGAGAGCGGTATGCTCTTTGCTGGCGACACGCTATTCCAAGGCTCTATCGGGCGTACCGACTTTGAAGACGGCAACTACGCACAACTCATACACTCCATACAGAAGCAGCTGCTTCCCCTTCCGTCAGGAACCATCATATATCCCGGACACGGAGACCCCACAAGCATCGGCGACGAGGCACAGTACAACCCGTACCTATAAGCGCCCCTACTCAAACCATCAAAACCAACTAAACAGGCCCAGCTGATTGAGAAGAATGATGGCAATAGCTATGGGGGCAAAGTAGCGGAGGATGAAGATGACAAAGCGCAAGTAAGGCACGCGCAGCGTACCATTATTGGTAATCTCGTCGCGTATAAGTTTCTTGTCAAGATACCAACCTGTAAAGATAGAGATAAACATACCACCTACAGGAAGGAAGATGTTCGATGCCACATAATCGAACAAGTCGAAAAGATTCATCCCAAACAGTTTGAAATCTGCAAAAGGGCCAAACGAGAGCGCACAGAATACTCCCACGACGCTACAAGCGATAGTGACAATTGTCGCAGCCTTGCGACGGGGCATATTAAACTCTTCGGACACATAGGCTGTAACCACCTCATGCATAGAGATGGTAGAGGTAAGTGCAGCCACCACGAGCAAGAAATAGAAGAGGACCGACACGCCATACGAAAGCATAGGGATACTGCCAAAGGCCTGCTGAAATACACTAGGCAGGGTAATAAAGAGGAGCGAAGGTCCTATATCATTACTACTGATAGCATAGCCCGCATTGAACACGGCCGGGAAGATGATGAAGCCCGACATGATAGCTACAAAGGTATCAATGAGCGCCACATTAAGTGCCGTCTTACCGATATTCGTATCGCTACGAAAATAAGAGGCATAAGTACACAAGCAACCCAATCCGAGACTAAGCGAGAAGAAAGCCTGCCCCATAGCATTCAGCACGACAGCCCCCGAAATCTTGCTAAAGTCGGGCTTGAGCAAAAACTCAATACCCCTCGACGCACCGGGAAGCATAATAGAGCATACGGCCAATACAACCAGAATAACAAAGAGAGCAGGCATCATAACCTTAGAGAATTTCTCGATGCCACTCTTGACGCCACGCACTACAATGACATGAGTAATTAGCATGAATGCCACCATCCAAAGCACCGACTTCCAAGGATTGCTCACAAACGCACTAAAAATAGTAGGAAAGTCCGCCGCACTCTTTCCATCAAAGCAGTTACCGATAGCGAGTCGGGTATACTCGGCAGTCCAGCCAGCTACTACGGAGTAATAGCTCAGTATGATGAAACCCGAGAGCACACCTAGTCGGCCTACCCACTTCCACGGAGTACCCGGAGCAAGTTTACGATAGGCACCCGCTGTATTGGTCTGCGTATGACGACCGATGAAGAACTCGCTCATCATGATGGGTATACCCAACAGGAATACACAAGCCACATAGATAATGATAAAGGCAGCACCGCCATTTTGGCCTGTCTCAATAGGGAAACGCCAAATATTACCAAGTCCTACTGCCGAGCCAGCAGCAGCGAGCACAGCACCGAGCTTGCTTCCGAAATTCTCGCGAGTATTGTTGTTCATCGTCCTTTAGGAGTTGTCTTATGTAAACAATATAGGGCCGGAATTTCTTCCAGCCCTATAGCTATTTTTTTGATAAGGTGTCTTTTAGAGTTTTGCGATGTGAGCGCAGAGCTTAGACTTCAAGTTTGCAGCCTTATTCTTGTGGATGTTGTTAGTCTTAGCGAGCTTATCCAAC
>JAFYMV010000261.1 GCA_017548225.1 Bacteroidaceae bacterium
ATCACCGTCGAGGGCGAGCAAAATAAGAAATCCACTGCCGGCACCATCAGCTACATGCCCACCGTATTTGGCTGCTATCTGGCAGAATATGTGATACATAATTTAAGTGGGAAGATGAAAGACAAAAGTGAAAAAACTCTAAACACTAAGCCCTAAACAAGAATAACAACATAATATTAACTACCCAATAAGTCCTCGAAACGCCCATCCGTGATGCTTGAGAGCTCCCTCCCTCCGGGGAGGGCGGGGGGAGAGGCCCCAAGACGCACAATGATACAACTCCACGACATACACAAAAGTTTCGGCACGCTTGAAGTGCTTAAAGGCATAGATCTCACCATTAACCAAGGCGAGGTAGTCAGCATCGTAGGTCCTAGTGGAGCAGGCAAGACCACGCTGCTGCAAATCATCGGCACACTCGACCGTCCTGACAGCGGACGCGTACTCTTTGACGGTATAGAAATCTCTGACTATAGGGAGAAACAGCTATCCGCCTTCCGCAACCGCCACATTGGTTTCGTGTTCCAGTTTCACCAGCTACTCCCCGAGTTTACAGCCGTAGAGAATGTCATGATGCCCGCTCTCATCAGCGGTACTAGCATGAGCGATGCCCGTGGCCGAGCAATGGAGATGCTCGACTACCTGCACCTCACCGACCGCGCCACCCACAAGCCTGCCGAACTCTCGGGAGGCGAGAAGCAGCGTGTGGCCGTAGCCCGTGCTCTGGTCAACCGCCCCCAAGTGATACTTGCTGATGAGCCTTCGGGCAGTCTCGACACGCACAACAAGGAAGAACTGCACCAGTTATTCTTTGACCTACGCCGCGAACTGGGCCAAACCTTCATCATCGTTACCCACGATGAGCATTTAGCTACCACCACCGACCGAACCATCCGTCTTCTTGACGGAAAGGTTGTGATGTAAGGGGAGTAAAGGAGTATAGAAGTTTAGACAATACTTTAGATTATATAATCATAAAGTAGCGAATAAACTATTGTCTTAACTCCTGAACTCCAAATAATAATTTCTAATTCTCAATTTATCACAATGAGTACCAGACAAGAACAAATGGAGGCCTTTGGCCGATTCCTTGATGTATTAGACGAGTTGCGCGAGAAGTGTCCTTGGGATCGCAAGCAAACCAACGAGAGTCTCCGCCCCAACACTATCGAAGAGGTGTACGAGCTATGCGATGCCCTTATCAACGACGACACTCCCAATATTTGTAAGGAACTGGGCGATGTACTCCTCCACATAGCCTTCTATGCCAAGATAGCATCAGAGAAGGGTACCTTCGATATAAAGGATGTGTGCGACCGCCTATGCGAAAAACTCATTTTCCGCCACCCCCATGTGTTTGGCACTACCCAAGTAGAGAACGCTACACAGGTATCCGAGAATTGGGAACAGCTGAAGCTTCGTGAGAAGGGTGGCAACAAACGCGTGCTCAGTGGTGTACCAGCAGGACTCCCCTCCATTGTCAAGGCTTATCGCATACAGGAGAAGGCGCGCAATGTAGGATTCGAGTGGGACGACGCTTCAGGCGCATGGGACAAGCTGCTCGAGGAGATTGACGAGCTGAAGATCGAGCTCGACAACGGCAACCATGACCTTGCCGAAGCCGAACTTGGTGACCTCCTCTTTGCCGCCATCAATGTAGCTCGCATGAATGGACTCAGCCCCGATAATGCATTGGAGCGCACCAATCAGAAGTTCATCCGCCGCTTCAACTATGTAGAGGAGAATGCCATCGCTCAAGGCAGAAACCTCAAGGATATGACCCTTGAAGAGATGGATGCCCTATGGAATGAAGCCAAGCGCAACAAACTATAACAGGATGTTAAATCAACACAATATAGGCCGATGCAATAGCGTCGGCCTATATTGTGTTTACGCATATTTGCGGGGGAAGCGGAGTAGGATGCCCAACACGGATATCACTCCCAATGCTATGGGGTAATAGAGGTAGCCCATTATCTCGAATGGGGAGATGGCAGCAAGGCCTGAAGCCATGAGCAGCTGGGCACCATAAGGGATGAGTCCCTGTGCAAAGCAGCTGAAGGTGTCGAGCAGCGAAGCGCTCATGCGGCGATCCACGCCATAGCGGTCGGCAATGTCTCGCGCTACGGGGCCTACGGTGATGAGGGCAATGGTGTTGTTGGCGGTGCAGAGGTCGGCTAGTATCACGAGCAGGGCGATGGTGAACTTGGCACCTCGTTTGCCATTGATGCGGCGTGTAAGCACGCGGATGAGGTAGTCGATACCACCATTGTGGCGTATCAGTGCCAGCATACCTCCTGCGAGAAGGGTTACGATGATGAGTTCGCTCATACCCATAACGCCTTCGCCCATAGCGCCCATCCACGCCATGAGGTCAAAGCTACCGCAAGCCATGCCTATGACTCCAGCCAGGATGATGCCGATAAGCAATACCACAAGTACATTCATACCCATGATGGCCAACGCCAATACGGCGAGATAGGGAATGACCTTGTACCACTCGAGCAGGGGCACATCGGCGGGGGCCTTGACACCCATTCCTAATACGATATAGAGCACCAAGACAATAAGGGCGGCAGGAGCAGCAAGGTAGATATTGGCTTTGAACTTGTCGTTCATGCGACACTCTTGGGTCTGCGTAGCCACGATGGTAGTGTCAGAGATGAACGAGAGGTTGTCACCAAAGAAGGCACCTCCCACGACAAGGGCTACGATGAGCGGAAGGGATGAGCCTGTCTGCTCGGCTATGCCGACCGCTACGGGCGTGAGTGCCACGACGGTACCTACAGAGGTACCTATGGAGAGGGATATGAAGCAGGCGGCAAGGAACAGACCGGGTAGCAGCATGCCGTCGGGCAGGAGGCGTAGCGTGAGATTTACAGTGGCGTCGATAGCGCCCATAGCGCCTGCGGACTTGGCAAAGGCACCTGCAAGCACGAATATCCATACCATGAGCATGAGGTTTTCATCACCTGCGCCACGCGAGAAGATAGATATACGCTCCTTGAGCTTGAGCTTGGGGGTGATACACACGGCATAGGCCGAAGCTGCAAGAAAGGCTACCGTCAACGGCACCTTATAAAAATCGCCAGCAAGGATAGAGCCTACAAGGTAGACTACCATAAAGACGAACATTGGGGATAGGGCGAGCATTCTAATTGAAAATTAAAAATTATTTTTTCGGAGCTCTCGGAGTTTTCTGAAAAAATGCGATTACTTGAATATTATCTTCGCGCGACAAGCAACTTCGCCGGCTTCTTTGCGTATCTCTACATCGTATTCGTGATCCTCCTTCTTGTCCATGAAGATGGCGAGGCGTTCGCGATGGAAACACTCGAGGCTATAGCTCACCTCTACACGGTGTATGGTGTGTGAACGGAATATCTCAAGGGGCAACTCATTGAGTATGTGCTCAATGTACTTGATACTATTGAGATGACCGTTGTAGTCGATATCGCAGTAGAGGGGCATGAACTCTCCTATGGGCTCGGTGGCAGCTACGCGCACACGACTCACTCCCTTGATGGGGCATGGCTCATCGCAGCTATAAGCAGCCAACTCTCCATCGTAGAGGGTGGTGAGGTCGGCAGGCTGACGGGTCTGCACATCGATGAGTGCCCAAGTAGAGCGCGCATGGCCGAGGATGCGTCCGTCGTGGCTCACTACGCGGAAATTGCGCGAGGTGAAGAGTCTGTTCACTGCCTCAACCCATGTCTCTACATAGTAGGTGTCGCCCTCGTTGGGGTACTCGTCAATCTCAATGGCGAGGCGTGAGAGCACCCATGTCTTACCGTCGGCAGCAAGACGCGTCTTGCCAAAACCGCGCTCATTGGCATGGTTGCCTGCAGTGATTAGCATCTTATTGGCAAGGAAGCCAAATGATAGCCCACCAGTATAGTCAACTTGGAAGGTCTCAACCTCAAAAGGATATTTTCCGATAAATGGTTTCATTTTTGTTTAGTGTTTAGTGTTAGAGTTTGGCGCCTCTTCTAAATCCTCCCTAAAGGGAAGGACTTTGCAAGAGCCTATAGCTAAAACTAATGGCTAGTAGTTTACTCCAAAGGTCTTGTCGCGCAAGCGTTGGGGGCACTGATGCGTAGAATATGAGCAACAGTAGGCGCAATGCTCTCCACCGACACGGGGGTGCGATGACACTGTGCATCAAACCCTGTCCCATAGAATATAATAGGTACGGGCACATGCGTGCGATGGTAGTATATGCGCTCGCCCCAGCGCTCATCCACGAGGGTCCAGCCTGGTGCAATCTCAAGTATGAGGTCGCCCGAGCGGTTGGCGTTGTAGCTTCCGCTCATCTCTGCATCGGTAGTGCCTGAGAGCAGCGAGAGGGAGGTGTGTACACGCTTCACGCCCGACACCTGGCAGAGAAACTCGGTACAGCGGTCGAGCAGTTCGGTCTGCTTGATCTGACGCTTCTCTATCAAGGCTTGGTTGAGGTATATCTCATTGAGGTACGAACCCTCTACATAGTTGTCCTTGCCATATAATGCACCAAGATAGATGTTGAGCAGTGCACAGTAGCGGTCCATCTTGAGTTCGCCCGCAGGCAATGTGAATAGCTTGCTGTCAGGACGATGTGCATCGGCATACCCCGTAGAGGTGATGACAAAGAGCGCGTTGCCCACGCCCACCTTCTCCTCTACGGTGCGGATGAGCTCGGCGATATTGCGGTCGAGACGGCAGTAGATGTCTTGCAGTTCGATGGGGCGTTCCCACTCGGGCGAATGTTCATAGTTGCCCGCATAGTACCCCACGCAGAGCATGTCTGTTGTCTTGTTGCGTCCGAACATGGCACCTGCCACGCAGGTCTTGGCCAGCATGGTTACTTCATCATTGACACATGCAGAGGTTTTGTAGCGGCGTACAGCATCGGTGTCGCCCTTGCGGAAGGTATAGTGAAACTCGCGCGGAACACCATCGTACACCGAGTATGAGTATACACCTGTAGCGTAGTAGGGCTCCCATGCCATTGTGCTCCAATCGAAGCGTGTGCCTGAACGATGGTTATAGGGTCGCACCCATGCCGGCACTCCACTATAATATGCTGATGAGGCCCACTGGCCACCATCTTCGCTGAGCCAGAGCACGGCGTTGGGCGAATGTCCGCCCGCAAGTACAGCCATATCGCGCTCGGGAGCTACGGAGCATACATAGGCATGCCCTTTGGTCGCAATCTTGAGTTCATCAGCCAGCGTGGTTACCAAGAGGTTGGCGGGCGAAGCGGTCTCAAAGGTGTTGATACCCTTCTGCGCCTCATCATCTACGATGCCTACGACGCGCAAGTTCTTGCGCTGCATGAAGCGGTTGCCCGTGATGCCGTGATAGTATGGGGTAGTGCCTGTATACACCGATGCCGTTCCTGATGAGCGGTCGGGCGTGGTGTGCGAGTAATAACCGTTGGTGTATACCCGTCCTTCGGCATAGAGTTTCTTGAAGCCATCCTCGCCATAAAGATGGGTGAATTTTTCCAGATAGTCGTTTCTCAATTGGTCTACCACAATACTCACCACCACTTTGGGTACTTCGCTTGCGGTAGCATTGGTTGTCATAGGCAGGGCCAACAGGAGCAATGCCATGGATTTGGCACGGAGGGGCTTCTTCTTGCCCTTTGCATACATAGACAAGCGCGAAGCAAAGAGAGGATATACCACCACATTGTGCAGCAAGCGTAACAATAGGGTGAGCACCAGTATCCATGCTGCGGGTTGTATGTACTGTTGTGAGAAATAGCCTACCACAGCAAAGACCACGAGCATAAGCATCTGCACATAGTAGAGCTTGCTCACTTTGCCGCGAATCTCACTGATCATGATGAAGGGGAGGAACAGCAGCGGCAGGGGGTTGAGGTAGATGACTTGCCAGTTGCTTCCCACTGCGGGGTGCGCAGAGCAGAAGAAGAGGAATGCTACGACAATGCCCATGATACCTTGCAGGGCGAGCAATAGCATGTCGAGCCACCACTGGCGGCGCTCTACGAGGAACTCAAGCACGCTTATCACCATGACAAAGAGCAACAGCAATATCATCACCTGAATAGGGGTGAGCATGGGGGCTGATGGAGTGTCGATGGTGTTCTCGCCACGCACTTCGGTCTCAATGACATAGGGGTACACGCGTGCCGAATCGGCCAAGCTAGTCTGCCCGGCATAGTACATCAGATACTCTGGAGCAAACATCTGTTGCTTCGGATTGGCGGGGAGGTCGGCCTCTACCCCCAATAGGTAGTCCATGCCGAACTGCAGCCAAGCATATCCCTGCGTGTACTCGTGCAGAATATCGCGATATGAGATTCCCTCACACCTGTCTGCAAGGGGAAGGATTTGTGCTGTCAATGCCAGCTCAACCATGTTTCCTGCCTTATTGCTGCAGTTGTTGTAGAGGAAGTTGTATCGATACTCGCGATTCTCGGGACGTAGGTTTTCATTGAGCAGGTACACTAATCGCAATTTCTCCTCTTGGCTGAGGTTGAGTGTCTGTAGGGTTACCGTAGAGCCTCGACTCGTGTACTCATATTCAAAGATAGGATACCCGATAGTGCCTACCACATAGTCGGTCTCACCTTTGATGAAGCGCCACATGAAATTGGGAGCCTCGAATGAGAACAAACCGTAATTGATGGCTACATCGACCCCCATTGAGGGTATCTCTACGCGCAGTGCGGTGTGACCATAGACCTCGTAGACCTCCGTACCTGGCGAACAGGTCACCAAGCTGACGCGGATAGAGTCGGCATGGTCGCGTACTAGGGTAGAATCAATGGCTGCCGATGCCATGAGCACCGACAGTCCGAAAAATATAGTTAGAATAAGTTTGCGAAACATTGTACTTTCATGTGTCTGTCATCCCAAAATAGAGTGAAGCATCTCGCACTGTTCTGCGCGCGATGCTTCGCCATGCTCGGCATGACATAATGATAGGTTTATCACGCTGTAGCCAGCTCCACCACCTTGTCTACGGCGCTGATGATACCGTCGGGGTTCTTACCACCCGCAGTAGCGAAGTGTGCCTGACCGCCACCACCACCTTGAATGAGCTTCGCAGCCTCGCGTACGAGTTGGCCTGCGTTCACGCCCTTGGCGGTGAGGTCCTCGCTAGCTGATACGGTAAGCAAGGGCTTGTCGCTATCTACGCTACCGATGACTACGAGCAGATTCTCGGTAATCTCGCCACGCAGCTGGAACACGATGTTCTTCACTGCCTCAGCAGGCATGGTTACTACAGCCTTGATAACATTGACACCACCCACGCAAGTCTTCTTCTGCAACAGCTCGGCCTTGAGTGCTGCAGCCTTCTCCTTCATGAACTCCTCAATCTGCTTCTTCAGGTCGTCGTGCTCGGCGATGAACTTAGCGATGGTAGCCTTCAAATCGGGAGCGTTGTGGAAGAGCTGACGGATGTCGTTGAGTGAATCCTGCAACTTATCGTGCATCTCCTCTACTTTGGCACCGGTGATAGCCTCGATACGGCGTACACCTGCTGCGATGCTGCTCTCGCTCACAATCTTCACCATACCAATCTTACCGGTAGCGCTCACATGAGTACCACCGCAGAACTCGATAGAGTTACCGAATTGGATTACGCGCACGAGGTCGCCATATTTCTCGCCGAAGAGAGCGATAGCACCCAGCTCGCGAGCCTTCTCGATGGGGAGGTTGCGGTATTCGTTGAGCTCTACATTGGCACGGATCTTGGCATTTACCAAGTGCTCTACCTGGCGGAGCTCCTCATCGGTTACCTTCTGGAAGTGTGAGAAGTCGAAACGCAATGAATCGGGAGTTACGAGTGAACCCTTCTGCTCAACATGTGTGCCCAATACCTCGCGCAATGCCTCATCGATGAGGTGAGTACATGAGTGGTTGGCAGCACAAGCCTCGCGCTTGTCAGTATCCACGCAAGCCATGAACTCCGCTTCGGGATGTTCGGGGAGCTTGGTGGTGATATGTACAGAGAGTCCGTTCTCCTTCTTGGTATCGATGATGTCGATAGTCTCGTATTCGCTTACGATAGCACCAGTGTCACCCACCTGACCACCGCTCTCAGCGTAGAAGGGAGTCTTGTCGAGTACAATCTGATAGAGCTCCTGCTTCTTCTGTGTCACCTTGCGGTAGCGGAGGATGCGTGCATCGTGCTCGGTATAGTCATAACCTACAAACTCGCTCTCGCCTTCGGCCAATACTACCCAGTCGCCCAAGTCTACAGCAGCAGCGTTACGAGCGCGAGCCTTCTGCTTGTCCATCTCGGCAGTGAACTCGGCAATGCATACGCTCATGCCGTTCTCGCGGAGGATGAGCTCGGTGAGGTCGAGGGGGAAGCCATAAGTGTCGTAGAGGGTGAAGGCATCTACACCGCTGATCTCGCTCTTGCCAGCAGCGCGAGTGTCGGCAATCACCTTGTCGAGCAGGCGGATACCGGTCTCGAGTGTACGGAGGAATGATTCCTCCTCCTCCTTGATTACCTTCTCAATGAGGGTCTGCTGCGCTTTTAGCTCGGGATATGCATCGCCCATGCTCTCGATGAGTACGGGGATGAGGCGGTACATGAACGCCTGCTTCTGTCCGAGGAAGGTGTAGGCGTAGCGTACGGCACGGCGGAGGATACGACGGATAACATAACCAGCCTTTGCATTTGAGGGAAGCTGTCCGTCAGTGATTGAGAATGCGATGGTACGGATATGGTCAGCGATTACGCGCATAGCCACATCGTTCTTGGCATCCTCACCGTATACCTTGCCCGACATAGCGGCAATCACCTTGATGATGGGCTGGAATACATCGGTGTCGTAGTTTGAGGTCTTTCCCTGCATAGCCATGCAGAGACGCTCGAATCCCATACCGGTATCGATAACCTTGGCGGGCAATGACTCGAGGCTGCCGTCAGCCTTGCGGTTGTACTGCATGAACACGAGATTCCAAATCTCGATT
The DNA here is from genome assembly GCA_017548225.1 of Bacteroidaceae bacterium. Taxonomy (GTDB): domain Bacteria; phylum Bacteroidota; class Bacteroidia; order Bacteroidales; family Bacteroidaceae; genus UBA1189. The sequence goes on from JAFYMV010000261.1 coordinate 8,940, forward strand.
ACCTGCGGGTGGTCGTGGTTGACCATCTGTGCACCGGGCACAGCAGCCTTCTCCTCTTCAGAGCGGAGGTCGATATGAATTTCAGAGCAGGGGCCACAGGGGCCTGTGTCACCCATTTCCCAGAAGTTGTCCTTTTTGTTACCATTGATGATGTGGTCCTTCGGCAAGTGGCGCTCCCAGATAGAAGCAGCCTCATCGTCGCGGTCAAGACCCTCCTCCTTGCTGCCCTCGAATACGGTAGCGTAGAGGTTCTTGGGGTCGAGCTTGAGCACATCTACGAGGTACTCCCACGCCCAATCGATAGCCTCCTGCTTGAAGTAGTCGCCAAATGACCAGTTACCCAACATCTCAAACATGGTGTGGTGATAGGTGTCATGACCCACCTCTTCGAGGTCATTGTGCTTACCGCTCACGCGGAGGCACTTCTGTGAGTCGGCCACACGCTTGTACTTGGCTGCGGCATTACCGAGAATAATATCCTTAAACTGATTCATACCGGCATTGGTAAACATCAGTGTAGGGTCGTCCTTCACTACCATCGGAGCCGAGGGCACAATCTGGTGACCCTTGCTCTCAAAGAAACTCTTAAAAGATTCTCTAATTTCTTTAGCTGTCAACATAGTTGTATAGTTATTTTGTTTGTTTTTCTTGTTCGTTTCAATTCAAGCTACAAAGATATAGCTTTTTTTTGACTTATCGAAGATAATACCCATGAACTTGCAGGG
>JAFYMV010000262.1 GCA_017548225.1 Bacteroidaceae bacterium
TAAGCTATCCTTATCAATTCTTGCCACTTCCTTGGTTGCATGGGTATACTCATTAAGGGCAGCATTCTCATCTCCAGTATAACCACCGACTAGATTTTCTCCCTCTACGCGAATAGAGTCGTGCCAGCACTTCAACGGATTGTAGTTAACCTCATCAACAATATTAAGCGTACCATTACTCAAAGCTATTGTTGTAGCGCCATTGTATAATGCCTTTACCTCATCACCTCCAAAAGTAAGAGGATTATAAGTAGATGAAAGATAATAATTCGAAACTAATGTGTCATAAGGGACTTTCGGATTGTCGTTCTTGTATCTCTTATTTACTTTGTCACTAAATACCAAGTTACGACACATAAATTCCTTAACAGTTGCCTCCTTAATAGAATCAACATCTTTAAAATCCTCAGCATAGTCAAAATACTGCTCCGTCATTTCATACATTTCGTTCCATGCCTTATCAGTCAGCGCAAACATAGTGTACGAACTATCCTCACGGTTCAACTGACCAAGGCTATTAAACCAAGGGCATGTTACTGTCCAAACTGTATCAAGAATGGGTTGCACACCATCCTCTGCCGGGCCCAAAACACTGGCTCCCTTATTCACCTCTCTCTTATAGTCCTTTACCAAGAAGCTATATAGAGAAGACAAAGACCCTTCCTTAGCCAACTGCTCCCAAATATTAGCAGTAAAGTTGGCATATCCGTCAATCTTGTGAAGGACACCATTCTTCGCGGGAAGATTTTTTTCTTCCAAGGCAACACCTTTGAAAGTAAACTCACCCGACGCATTTTCAAAACGGATATACTTGCCATTGAGCATTTTAATCAAATTATCATCATCCAATTTGCCTCCAGCTACATGGCTATAATCGGCAATATGGTTTTCCACCAACTCCTTACGATACTCATCACGCAAAGCCTTATCGTTCACTGCAGGTAAAGCAGAATGAGTGTTGAAGAATTCCGCATTATTAGTAGGTGCCCACACTGTATAATATCGATTTTTTTGTAACAGTGTGTCATAACCTGTAACATGGAGAAATTCCGCGAACTTTGTCAACTCAGGATCATTCTCAATCACATCCCATAATGTTTGATCTGAGTTCAGATCAGAATTGGGCTGATAGTGTTCCTCCCAAACATCGGTACACGCAGTAATTGCCAAAGCAGCAATACCGCAAGCCAATGTTGATATGATATTTTTTCTTTTCATATTGAAATAGATGTTTTTCGTTATCTACTATTATTTACGGCGGTCCTCCACAGAGATGTTCTCATCACGCAAGTAGTTGGTTGGAACAATCTCAAAGTAATCATGCATAAACTGTGACTGACCATCATCCGTATCAAGCACATTCTTAAAGCGCAGCCAGTGTGTACCAGCGGTCAAGAACTTGGTAGCGATTACCGCACGCAAGCAAGTAGCCGAAGTCCAAGCTGTATTTGACTCATTATCATAGAATGATGTGGGACCTCTCAAATAGCCACGGTTCTTCATATCCTTCTCGTTAGCTGCTTCATCTTCTGGGCTCTTCAACTCATCAGCTTTAACCCAACCGATCTTAGGATTGGTACCATCAATACGCAAATCAATAGGCAATCCCGTTACTTGGTCATCCAAATAAACCTGAACCATATGACGCCACTGAGAAGCCGAATAACCCATACGGATCTCGTAAGTTCCCGCAGGTACAGGCGGCAGACGATAAGCAAAGTCAAAGAATCCCAAAGCCATCATCTCATCACCCTGATAGTTATGCCATACATGGTGCGGAGCAAGATAGAACAAACGAGTATCATCAGTATATACCTTTACATTCTTACAATATGTGTGAGGAATGAATACGGCACCATCACTATTAAGCATAGAGCCATACTTCCAACGAATGTTACTATTGGTCAATTCTGATAGAAGCGCTGATACATCAAAACGCATAATGCAGTAAAGAACATGCGCGCTCATGATATCCTCATCATAAACTAGGACATCCTCCAATACATTCAATGAGCCATTCAAAGCCTCCTGGTTGAAAGTTTCGTGACGAGCATCCAGTTTTTTAAAGTCGTTAGGAGCAACTACACCAATATTCTGTCCTTGACCATCTGATGCATAGTTCAACAAGATCTTACCTTGAGGGAACTTGCGATCACTACGAGGCATGGTAACCTTCAAGATACGATTGTTCATGGTAACATAGTACTCTACACGGTCAGAACTATTGGGGAAGTCCTTTTCAGAATCAAATTCTCCACCATTACCACTTGCCTTAATGTTATAACACACCAAAGACTCATAAGGAATCTTTCTATCAAGAAGGTGGTAAGCCACAAACTGATTTACAGGATTACTTGGATTGGTATAGTCAGTACAGTTATGATCGACCTTGATGGGCTCCCAATCGTTCTTCTCTTCATTATACTTCCATGCGGGAGTTCCATCCTTATACCACTCCTTACATTTGCTCTCCAATTGGCTGAATTTCTCGATACCAAATTTTTCCTTGAGCAATGCGTTAGGCTCAATAAATGCAGTGTAGCCAAAATAACGATTGGCGGGATAGTTGGCATCTTGTGTAGAACGAATACTCTTCACAATCTTATCACCCTCAGTATAGTTAGGGTCATCTCTGCCCACCATCTGCTGAGCATATCCAGTCTTCTCCAATGCTTCGTAGAAGATACTGAAATAGTCATACTCCTTAATTTGAGCAGCAACGCCCAAAGTTGAAGGATTAAGTACACCTGAGATTGCATGAACAACACCATTCTCAACCTCCTCTTCATACAATACAGGAGCTGTACTGTTAATCAACGCAACAGGCTTGTTATCAATAGTATCAAACTCAAGAGTAAGATTTCTATCGTTCATATTGGCATCGGGTATCTGATTACCAATCAAATCAACACCTAGGTACATCTTCGGCAAGATATGATTGCGAGCTATCTCTATACATTTCGCTTTAGAGAGTTCGCTAAGTTCTGCAGAATACACACCTGTATCGATAGTATCACCAGACTCCACCGAATTCCAATAAATTTCACTCTGCTCTTTGAGGAAAGATTCCACAGCTGCGTTGGTCGGAGCAAAACAAGTATACTGACCGTATGCTTTCATCAAACCGAGGCACTCACCACGAGTCAAGATATCCACAAAGCTACTAAAGTTGCTTCCTTCGTCAGACTCAAGATAGGTAGCAATAGTCTTTCCCACGAAAGTAAATCTCGCTCCCTCTTCAATATGCTCCTGACAACTGCTCAGTGCCCATACCGAAGCAATGGCAATGACTGCTAATTTAAACTGTATAGGTTTCATCGTTTTCTTCACAATATTGATTAATTCTGTTCGTACAAATCCTCAACCTCATACACAGGGTTCTGCTCCAAGAGGTCATTGGTATTAATTTCGCGTTCCGCAATCGGGAAGAACAAACTGTTGACTTCCGACATTTTGGCCTTATAAGCATCCGCATTTGACTCATACTTATGAGGAATCAAGATGTCAAGCATTGACTGTGTACTACCGTCACGCAAAGCCTTACGCACAAGATCGTACCAACGCTTACCCTCAAAAGCCAACTCTCTTTGGCGTTCTTCAAGCACTAATGACAGCATTGCGTCAGCATTCTTGTAATTGTCGCTCTTCAAATCATCCTTAGGCTCTGAATATCCAACCCATTTTGAGCCATTGTGATAACCTGTTTGAGAACGATTGTAAACCGCCTTCACCAAGTTGAATGCTTCATTCAAATCGCTATTCAGTAGGGCTAAAGCTTCAGCCTTCATCAACATGACATCGGTAATGCGATAAATAATCCAGTTTACATTTTTATCAATAACCTTCTTCCCGCCTGCAGTGTTAGAGGGGCAATAAGTATAGGTTATCTTACCAAAAGTGGTGGTTCCCTCCGTTTTTGAACGATCCTCGCTCCACGACATATAACCATACTTAATGATTGAGTACTTATCAATCTCCTCATTGTCCTTCTTCTGAGAGAGAATATAGTTTATGCGACGGAAATCCGAATGTTTGTAGATAGCACCTGTAATGTCAGCCTCAGCCATGTAACGCGGAGCTGAAAGAAGTGTAGTCACAAACTTGGTGTCATCATAATATCCATAGAAAGTCGGGACCTCGCTATTGTAGTTCTGGTCAGTACTCAAGTGCTGTATTTCAAAAATACTCTCGCACAAACTATTACCTTGGTTAAAGATGTGATCATACACAGGACGAGAAGTTCTATTCTTACCATTATTAGAGGTGTTGGGCAACTCATAGCCGCCTTTAGACTCTAAAGGATAAAGTATGGGATAATCATCGTGAAGTTCAAAACCAAGTCCTTCAAAATAACCCTTATTATCCTTTTCATAGTTCAAGATATACTGCATACGAGTATCAAGCACTGCATCGCAATACTCTACACATTGCTCATAGCAAGCCTGAGCCTCAAGTAACTGTGACGCACCAAGCTCTGGATTTTTCACTTCATTCAACTTAGCCTCATTCTGCAAGAACGCAGCCTTCCATAACAGTACATCAGCCATTATTGTTCTTACAGCATCCTTTGTGATGCGCCCCTTGTTATTTGCCGCATTGTCAAGGAAATTACCAGAAGTGAATACCATATCCTCAGCTCTCTGAAGATCTACCAAACAAGAGTCCAATACCTCCAAAGGTTCTGATTGAGGTTGATAGAGATTCTGGCTATCATCAACCATAGCCGTTGTCATCAAAGGAACCCTGCGGAAGGTACGCACCAAATAGAAATGGCAGAGTGCACGAATAGCATACATCTCACCACATACCATCTTCACATCACCAGGCGAGAAGTCTGGGTCCTTTACTTCAGGAGCAGACTCTAATACAAGATTACAAGTGTTGATGACTTTGTAGAATACATTCCATGAGGCATAACCATTATTGGGAAGAAGGTTAGCTTCCATGATATACTTGATATCATTATTTCCACCATAGTTTCCCTCAACGATATTATCACTGCGCAATTCGCCCCATACTATCAGACGGTTCAAGAAATCTGAAGTTGTCATCAAACGATAACTCTCGGCCAATACGCTATTCACATCTCCCTTTGATTTCCAATAATCATCGCTGATAATTCTATCTGTAGGAGATATGGTAAGAAAATCCTCGCACGAGCAAGTCATAGCGACCAAGCTACCCAAGACAAGAATCTTGGTTGCATGGGCTATACGAGAAATCAAGTTCTTATAGTTTTTCATATCTTATAGTTTTTATTCCGTTATTAGAATCCTAAAGTCAAAGACAATGTAAATGAGCGTGAGCGCGGTGTCTTTGAGCCATCGAAGGCGCGTCCCCAACCATCAGTACCAATCTCAGGATCCAAACCTGTATACTTAGAAAGGATGAATAGGTTGTTTGCTGATCCAGAGAGATACAACTGGTTGAGTCCATATTTCTTCAGCGCACTGGGATCTACCGAGTATGACAACTGCAAGTATGACATACGGAGGTATGATGCATCCTCCAAGTAGCGATCACTACCTAACCAGTTATAACCTGTCTGATACAAGGCACGAGGCAAGCAAGGTTCATCAATACCATCACCTTCTTTTCTCCAACGCCAGTTAACAGCATAGCTCTGGTTGTTATTGGTATACATATTCTCCACATTCATACGAGCGGTATTGAGCACATCTACACCATAACGATAGGTGAACTGTGTCTTCAACGAAAGACGCTGATACTGGAAGGTCAAGCCGAAACCACCCTGCATTTTCGGGTTAGAATTACCCAAGTATACGATATCCAACTGATTGATGTTACCGTCATGATTAATATCCTCATATCTAGCATCACCACCACGGAAAGCATAAGTTGCAGCACCATCATTATAGTTGTATACCATACGGAGAGGCTTACCATCTACACCATAAAGTGTATTTCCCTGATCATCACAAGCTACAGGATAATAATCATGCAACTGCTTGCCTTCGGGGAGCTTTGCTTCTGCAGCCTTCCAATCATCTACACTCCAAGTTGTATTGTAGTTGTAGTTATATACTCCCTTGTAACGGAATCCATAAAGCGATCCCAAAGGATTGCCAATCTGAATGCGCGCAAGATAAGAGCCATTGTTATAGTCAAAGTCCTTATTGGCATCTTTCAAGATACTGGGCTCCATGTAGTTAATGAGGTTAAAGTTCTGTGACAAGTTGGCATAAGCACTGATTGAGAACTTACCAATCTCAATAAACTTGTTACCATTGACATTCAACTCCCAACCATAGTTACGCACCTCACCAGTATTCTTATAGGCCAATGTTGTGTAACCTGTTGAAGAAGGAATGGCATATCCACCCATCAACTGATCTGAAGTAGTGTTGTCATAGTAGTTGAATCCACCAGTAAGCTTATCATTGAAGAAACCGAAGTCAGCACCAAGGTTATACTCAGTCTTCTTTGCCCACTTGAGTCCAGTCAAAGTAAGACCATCCTGAGCCACTGATGTAACACCCATATATCTACCGGTGGTATTGTATGTAGTGTAGTGCAGATACTCGCTACCAGGCTGCTGACCAGTCATACCCCATCCCGGACGGAACGAAAGCATACTCAACTTCACTTTTTCCTTAGACCATTCCATCCAAGGCTCGTCAATGATGTTCCAACGGAATGACAAACCGGGGAAGTTACCCCAACGGTTCTCAGCACCGAACTTGGTACTACCATCACGACGGAGTGTTGCAGTCGCACTATAACGACCTTCCATGAACGAATACACTGCAGAAGATGCAATACCTACAGAGCGCCACTGCCAAGTGCTTGTTGAACTACTTTCCAAATAAGTACCAGCAGTTGTACTGGTAATACCCGCAGGCACACCATAAGTACTTGAATACTGGCTATTACCATTACCTGAAGTCATTTCAATCTGCGCCATCATGGTAAGCATGTGGTTTTCATTCTCGAAATGAGGAGTGAAAGTCAAACGATGGCGTGTATTGAACGACAAAGTCTTTTGGTCGTTTGCCGAACTTGCATTATAAGATGCATCAGCATAACCCTTTGTAGTCAAGCTGCTCGGACGATATGAACCATTAGACAATGTGCTAGCATCCATATACACCATACCATAGTAGCGAAGCTGTGTCTCATCGTGGTCAAGACCAAGCAACTGATAATCAAGCGAAATCTGAGGAGATATACGATAGCTCTTTTCATTTCGCCAAGCCAGCATACCCATCGCTACAGGGTTGACCAAATTCTTTTGGTTACCATCAAAGATAGACGAAGCGCTCTGACGCATCAAGTAGTAGTCATCAGTCTCAATCTGTTTCTTGCCTTCCATATACTGGCTCTTGAGGGCCATATTAGGCATAATAATCTGAGCAGTTCCTAACAAACCTTCATAGTTCTGATCGTTGTTAGTATAGGTAAGAGAGAAGTCTGAAGATACCTTAATACGGTCAGACACGAAGTAGTCCAAAGCCATACGAGTGGTGAAGCGGTCAAGAGACTGCTTAATAATCTGACCAGTCTGTGTATAGTATCCACCAGAAATACGGAATGTGGCCTTTTCACCACCACCGGTCAACGATATATTATGATCGTGTGTATGACCATGCTTAGAAATCTCCTTTACCCATTCTGTATCATCGTCAAAGTTTGCATATTCTTCCCATGACATATCATAAGCCAACTCCTTAGCATCAGAAGCTGTGCTACTCTGCTTAGGATTGAAGTGCTCTTCCTTGAGCAACATGGTATAGTCACCACCATTAAGCAAGTTCAAGCCCTTAGGAATCCACGCATTGGTATAACGATATGAATAGTTAACCTTTGTCTTACCGCGTGTACCACGCTTAGTCTTAATCATGATAACACCATTAGAACCGCGTGATCCCCAAATCGCTGACGCTGAAGCATCCTTAAGAACTTCAATGCTCTCGATATCGTCAGGGTTCACGGTCAACAACTGTGCAAATTTTTCTTCGTTGGCAGTAGAGAAATCGAAATCCTCACCGTCAGGCATCTCGAAGATGTTGTCGTTTACTACAATCAAAGGCTCCTGGTTACCATTAATGGTAGAGGTACCACGCAAACGCATCTGTGTACCCGAACCAAGGTCACCCGAGTTGAATACGATATCAAGACCCGCAATCTGTCCTTGCAAAGCCTCGTCCACAGATGAGAACGACAAACCTTCCATCTCACTCATCTTGAAAGTCTGCTTGGCCACAGAGACCTCACGCTCCAAGATGTTGAGACCACCCGAATTGGTTCTCGGCTTAGCTTGAATGATAACTTCTTCAATCAAGTTCTCATCCTTCATCACTACATCAAAGACTGTACGATCTCCAATCTCAAGAATTTCATCTTTAAAACCGACATAGGTAATCTTCAACTTATTCTTGTTGTTCTTTACAATCATAGTAAAGTTACCGTCAAAGTCCGTTGTGGTATGATTCACATAACGGTTGTCCTTATCCATCTCGACCACATTAACCATCATCAACGGGCCCAAGGCATCGCTTACCTGACCAGAGATACGCTGCTGCGCGCTCAGTGATGTCACTGAAGCGATAAAGCAGAATGCCGACAATAAGATATATTTATATACTTTCATGATACCTTATATTTATTTTTTGAATTGATTCGTAGCTGCATCATATATCACACTATTCACGAGGAAGCCAAGACCGCCATGTATCTGATGTACTACAGCATATGATGAGGTATATACATACTCTCCGCCATTGTAGTCGATATCACGAGTCATCACATTGTAGAGTTTATGCTCCTTCGTCTCTTCATCGTCTGCGTCATCATTAACGACATAGCAAACATTGAAGCAATCGACAGCAGCAGCCTCTCTATCCTCGCCAAAATCTCCGCGTACTGAAATTGTTTCCTTACCAGTAGTAGGCTCCGCATCTGTCTTTACCAATACAGAGCAGAACTTATTGGTAGCAGCATTCAACGCAGCAGTTTCATAGACAACCTCCGTTTCAGGAGCCTGACCTTCAATCTCAAGAACATGAGGAACATTGTCCACATATACAGAGTTATCCTGGAAGTGATATTTCACAAAACTTAAGATAAGATCAGTACCCACCTTAAGTCCTTCCTTGCGTTGAGCAATCTCCTGTTTCAAAGCAACGGTGGCAAGACTATCGTTTACCAACTTGGGCAAAGAGTCTTTCTCCAACTTATCAACGGCCAAATATTCCTCATTCAAACCTTCCCAAGTAGGAAGACCCTGTTCGTGAGCAAGTGCGATCGCATCATTTGAAGGAACATATACCGTATAGTGGTAGGTATCAAACATACGAACAATGTTATTCTTCTTCTCATTGAAGATATTGAATTGCTCTACCTGAACATCTTGCTTGTACTCAGCCTTAAGATACTTCTTGATATATTCAAAGAAGGCCGACATACCTACAGGACGGCAAAGATCAAAGAATTCACTAAATTCTGCTGTAGTAGAGAGTACATCGTAAACAGACTGAGTTGCGGGATGTATCATACCTGCATTCAAGCAATAGGTCTGACCATTAGTCTGATAATAAGGCTCACGACCCAAAGGAATCATAGTACCGTTCTGCAATTCGCGACCACCAGCAAGAGCATTTACACGGCCCTCCTCATCACGACCAACTTTGACTGTACCATAACCCTTAGCCATATAATACTTACGGCCTTTCTCGCAGTCCTCATCCTCTTCCATGTCGTCAGGTACGATGTAATACTCAAGCATCTCTTTAAGGAGCTTTTCCTTACCAGCATCATCCACATCACCCATCTTGGCAACCAAAGGACCATACTCGCCAGTCTGAGGATTGTATGAATTCCATTTTTCCACCTTTACAACATCATCCTTCGCAATATACACGAACTTATATGCAACGCGTTTTTCTGTACCCTTTGCGGTGTAAGGATCATAGAAAATCATCGCATCATTGGTGGGAACAATCAAACCGAACTTGTTCTGCATTGAGAGCAAATACTTGTCATAATCAAGACCATCAATAGCTCTATTTGCGATAAGAAGCGAATCATCCAACATTACAGGAGCTGTAACGGCAACATAGCGTGCAGGACTAAACACTGTATCCACCAAATAAACAATACCATTGTTAGCAATCAATGATTTATGCACATTATCAGGTGTTACATGCATTGACTCGCGAGCGTCGTCAAGAATATTCTCGAATTTAGAGGGAACGGCAGACTTGAAAGAAATCTGCATCAAGTTACGCACCAATGCCTGCAAGATATCTGCAGGAATACTATCGATAGCGCGCATCAAGTTCTTAGAATCACTGGCAATCTCGGCGAAAGAAACATCTGCATAACGCTCCACCAAGCTTCTACCCTTACCCTCAGTGAAATAATCCTTCAGGGCTTCATCGGTAGGAGCAAAAATAGCTGCCATATCCTGTTCCTTAGGAGTACCAGAAGTACCTGCCTGATAAGCATTCCAACCCGGATCAAAATAGAGTGAGCCCACAGCATCGTGCTTCTCCTTCTCTACATCCTCGTAAGAAAGGAATCCACCATCCTTCTTCTGAGCACCACGCTCTGACTCCGCTGTAAAGTAACGCTTCTCGTAGAGTTGCTCACCAGCCTGGCCAGGATGATAAAGACGATTATAAGTCTCCGCAACCTCAGCAGTCATGCTTATAGGTACAGGAACAGCAAAACGGTCCAGCATACGACTGAACACATTTGTTTCGCCATTGGTACGAATCTCCTCTGCCATGTTTGAGGGCGGGATAAGCAAGCCATCCAACTGATGAATATAACCATTCTTACAAGTTACATTGCTCAGAGGATCCTCTTTGGTGCCCATAAGCACCTTCTTGTCGAAGATGTAAATATCCGATGAGGTTGTAGGCTCATTGAGAATGAAGCTCAAGTCCTCGTTCTTAATGTTGCTCTGATACAAGAACTCATTGGTAAAGAATACCATAGTTGACGGAGTAGCGTCCAATGCCAAACGGATACCCTTCACACGGAAATCATCCCATGCTGAATTGTTCTGGGGCAAGTCCTTGTCATAGAAGAAACCGATTGTATCGGTAACATTCGCTGAAGTCTCCAAACGCAAGCAACGACCAGCAGTCGGCTCACCAAAAGCATCAGCAGAGGGCCATTTAGACAACATCTCAAGCAGATAAGCATTATCAAGCATTGCATTGTTAAGGATGATACGCTTGTGAGCATCAGTAAGTTGCTCGTATGTATCAAATCCCCACTCTGCCTTGATTCCTGCCATGAAAGCTTCGTCATCAGCCACAAAAAGGGTCTTACTACCCGTTTTTTCCAATACCGAGCGATACTCGAGGTCTTCAATCACCCTCAAGAAATACTTGAAATGGCCCTTGCTTTCCAAATGACCATAAATGCTCGAGCCCAACCACCCTGGTTCTCTGTCGTCAAAATAATACTCATCACGACATGACTGAACCATGGTACAAACGAACAATAGACAAGCCATACTGATGTACTTGCCCACTTTTGACGCGTGTTTCCTGTTCATATTTTGATATTAGTTAATATTAATTTAACCTATTTAATAAGGCAAAGGTAGAAATCTTTCTTTAGACAAGCAAATTTATTCGAAATTCTTTTCTCTTTAAGGAAAATTTTAACCTTTTACACTTTGTTAATCTTTATTCATCTCATTCTCACCAACCCCCTTTTGACTACGGAATTTTGCCGAGATAACCTCCTCATTAAGGTAACCGGCGAACTCCTGTGGGGTGATGGATACGGGCTCAATCATAAACTCGGGGACATTGTAACTTTTGTAATAATCACCGTAAAAATAGGGATTGCGCTGCGGAAGAAGGAAAGGTTGATGCGCCTTACCTTCCTTATCAAAATAGGCAATGTAAAGACGAGTATACCCTCCATCATCACGGCGAGAGGTAAAAAGCATCCATCTGCCGTTGCTTGACCAAGAATGATAGCTCTCAACATCTGAGCTATTGACCTCTTTTACATTACGCAACTCCATTGTTTCCAGGTCTATCAAATACAAATCTGCATCCTTATGCCAAATATGGAAACAGCCATACTCCGCCATCGCAAAAAGCAGATATCGACCATCGGGCGAGATACGAGGGAAGGTAGCACTCTTGTTCATCGCCTTGGCATCGAGCACCAACTCTGACGGCCCGAAAGTTTGCGTATCAGGATCAAACGACTTGCGGTAGATATTGTATTGGAACTCTTGATAACGGTCGATAATCTCTCGTTCGCGTTGTGAATAATCTTGTATTTCCATGTGCGCCGAGCAGTAATAGAGAGTCTTGCCATCAGGCGCCCAAGCGGGGAAAACCTCCCACTCCAAGGTATCGTGCTCGATAAGGCTCACTTCGTTACGATCAATATCGTAGAGAATCAAGTCGCTCTTAAGGTCTTGTACCTCAATTTTGTTATTCTTCTTAGTGTGGAATGACTGGCCAGTATCATTGACAGAATAAGCGATCAAATTATGGGTAGGATGCCACGCAGGGTATACACCCGCCGAGATGGTAGAATCAGTCTTAAGGCTTATCTTCTTCACACCATCTGTAGTCACAATCAGCGTACCTCCCTTGTGCTGACGGGCATGGAATTGCATGTTGTCAGTTTTGTAGTTCTTATACGAGTGACAATTGATGCACTGTCCGTCCTTACCCGTACTCAACAACATATTGTTATAGACCACCTTTTCGTCAAAGGTACCCACCTCGCGCTGGCGTATGCTGAGCTCCTCATAGGTAACATACGAAGGAGCAATGATACGGTACGAGATATAGGGATCGATGGGCTCTTCGGCCACATACCAGTTTATCGAGCGATACTTTACCCAACCTTCGGAGGTTTTAACATAGGTATTGAATTCAATATTCTCCCCTTTAGCTGAAGCTAAGAAACGCTGCCATTGCTTTAGTTTCCAATCCGTCTGCTTGCCTTTCATCACGAGCGAGCGAGCGCCACACTTGAGTTCAGAAACAAATGCCTTTCCCTCCATCTCGTAGGCCACATTGAGCGGAGCTATATTATAAGGTATAGTAATGTCCCCATACGCAGGATGAATAGAGGACGCCACCGCACTCTCGACATATTGCTCGGGAACGGCAGCCGTGCATCCTGCAAGAAGAATCGTGCCAAAAAGTATGTGTAACAATGATTTGTATTGCATAGTAGTCAGATTAATAGGATTTCACATCGCGAATAAAGAAATAGAAATACCAGAAGGTGTTGCCATAACGCTCATAGAAAAGTTTCTTAGCTTCAGGATCGCGCTCCACATTCTCTACCGCATGCTTCTGCGCAAATTTCATAAAGTCCTGGAAACGCAATTCCACCATTTTATCAAAGGGCATTTTGCTGATATCCACGCCCTTCTCCAAATTGCCATAGAGCAAAGCCGCCTCTTGATAGTGAGTGGGCATACGGTCAGCCTTGTGGCTATTGGCATAGCGGAAGAAGCATTGCCAGAAGGTAGGAATATCCTTCAGCGTAAGCGCACACATGAGGGCTGCCTCATTAAACATGGGCGTGCTGAACTCGTTATAGGTATGAGCAAAGTAGTTAAGCAAATATATTTCCACCAACGAATTGTCCCCATCAAGCTGATCCTCGTACTGATAAAGGGGAAGGATGCTTGCCATCTCACGATCTTTGGCGATGAGCTTGGGATTCTGCACCATCTTCTCATACTTCTCTGCCCAGCCACGATAGAAGAGAGTCTTCTTCAGCGTATTGATATATTTCTGCGCCAATGCCGGCTCGCCCGATATGAGCGAGGTACGCACCATATACTTCAGATAATCAATCTTCCAACCATACTCTACCGCATCTTCAAGGCACCAACGGTAGCAGAAATTCATACGGGCATAATGGTAATAGAGCATTTTGCCACCTACCTGCATCAAGCGTATCTTGAGGGGCGAATTGGGAGCCTCACCTCCATCGAGATAGTGGAACATCTCATCACCAGCCCTACCTAGTTTGAGTAACGCAAGGTTTTTATTGAGCACAATCAGTCGGGTGGGAGTCTGCTTCTGCGCCTTGGCTATATCAAGTGCCTTGCGCCATTCCAAGCGCTCCATAGCATGATTCATCTTGATTTCTGCACGGAAATTAGGGTCGCGATACCAAAAAATGAGTCCCAAAACGACAATCACCGATGCCGAGCCAAGCACCTCGACAAGGAAAGAACTTTTTGTCACCGACTCTGCATCATGCTTCAAGGGCACAAAGGGCAGCACCAACGGGAACAAATAGAGCAAAACATAGGGGATCCAAGTGAAGACATCTCGTTTTGAGAAGGTGAACGCTGGCATGCCTACCGTAAACATATTCGCAAAGCGTGTCTGCTCATACACACTATAATATAATATAGGTGTAGCGATGACGAGCACCACACAAGCCAACGCCATAGCCCCTCTACGCTCCTCGTTGCTACGCAGTGCCCATAAAGCAATACCTACCAATGCCAACGAAGCATAGAATCCAAAGAGCGGATAGCCCACAGCAGCCACGCCCAATATTACAGCAAATCTCCCCCAGCCTTTGGCTGTTTGATAAGCCCATATTGCTGACAACACGAAGAGGAAGCCCACCAACATAGAGTAGAAATAGCCCTGCGTCTTGATTTGGAATATCCAATAGCCCGCTTCCATTGAGCAACACAAAATCAATGCACTCGGAATCAGAGCGAGCAATGCATGACGCGAGGAGATACGAAACACCTTCATCGTCATCCACTGCACCACAAGCAGCAATGCCACATAGATGAGCGAGCCGAGCATGGGATAATAGAAGAATTGAGTGAGGAAGCAAGCGATGTAGCTCATCAATCCGCCCGGCACCAGCATGTGCTCATCAAAATAGACCTTTGTGGGGAGCCACAACGAGAGCTCCTGCACACGAAACAAGAACTCGTGCTCAAATACATTAAAGAGCACCCACACCACAAAAGCGAACGACAATCCCGCAATAAGGGGCAAACGCTTCAGCAAGTTCCCCTCAACCATAGCGGGAGGAGCGACTTTTGCCTGCGATTTTGTTTTACCTTTCATTATGTATGTTTTATTTTGTATTATCAAAGGAGCCATGCACACCAATGGCACACATAGCCAATTTACAAAAGTATACATATTTCTCCGAATTGCAAAACTTGAGGGACAAAAGTTAAGAGACAAGGCCCCGTTACAATTACAGTTACAATAACTTGCACTCTCCCATGACTACGAAAATGAGAGAGTATTTTTTCTGTAACCGTAACTGCAATCGCATCAGTTACTATAAAATCAGAACGAAAAATATGATAAGAGAAAGACGGGAAAAACGCACCTGCGATTAACTTCGTTCACACCTGTAATAAAAGTTCTTCACACCTGCGATAAGACTTTATCGCACCAAGAGTATCACACCGCCACTACCCTATTCGAATGAGATTTCATCAAGTGTGTCCTCCCCTCGTTCCAAAGCTGAATATCCCGTAAAGGTAGCCTCATAGAACTCGGTGTATTCGTCAATACTGTAGTATTTAAGCAACAGTTCCAAGTTCTCGTCAGAGATGATCAAAGCACGAAGGCCGCTGAGTTTGACAGACATAGTAGGATCGGCATAGAGACGATGCATGTACTGGTAAGCCTCATCAAAACTGGTAAGGCCAGTAACATGAAGCATCGCAATACCCCCCTGTTTGGTAATGGTCATATCAAAGTTGCGCACCATAAACTTACTAAAATTGTAACGGGCAATCTCAAAGAGCAACTGATTGTCGTTCACTGTACCCTCCTCGTAAGCAAGCACGAAATGGTACGATGCATAGCGTTCGGTGCTAAAAGGCTGGCGCAAGCTATCAGCGACCGCAGCATCTTCGGATGAAGCAAGTCGACGACTCCAAATATTGCCCAAAGAGCCCGACCCGAGTAGACGCCCCTCCTGCATCCCTTTTGCAATAAGACCTGCCAACTCGCTAATCTCATTTTCGGGATATTTGCTCACCACTTCTTTCAATTGGGCAAGGAAAGCCTGCTCATCGCCCTGCTGCAAGCTACTCATAGCCTGCATGAACATGAATTTCGGACGATGTACCCCCAATGGATATTTCTCGGCAGAAAGGGTAGCATTGGAGTCCACCTCACTAAATGCTCCATCCATATAGGCTGCATAGGTTGCCGCATAGAGCGAGTCCTCAATATGCTTGCCGTATATGGCACTAGTCATAAAGTCGGGATCATTGATCGTAAGCGTATAATCGCTAGAGGGGAACTCCTCGGAAAGCAAGGCACGGAAGCGTTCGGCTTCATCCCAGCGTTTCCAACGCGAATACATTAGAAACATGTTATAGTACACCTCATCCGTACGCTCAAACTCCGGGAACTGTCTATTGAGGCGACCAAAGGTGTTTTCCGCCAAAGAGAAATCTTCGAGTTTATCCTTATAGATGATACCCGCATTGAACAAGGCCTCTTGGAGAATAGCATTCGACTCTATCATCTGCTCCTCCGTAAAAGGTATCTGCTGCAAATAGTACATGCGATCGTGCGTATCCGTTACGAGGGTGTCAGCTATCGCCACAGAAGTGGTATCAGAAGCTATAGAATCAGAGAGCGCGGCCTCATCGTCCTCATCATAGTTCACTCCCTCATAAGTTTCATCTGCGAGCACCGATTTATTGGCTCGGCGCCAATTATCCTCAAGCTTGCGGCGTCCCCACTTTTGCTGGAAGTCCTTCTTTCCTTGCGCCACGAGCTGGGTATTATAGAAATACCACGAGTTATCCCCCGCACTCATTTGCGGGGTATTCATCTGTGGTCCTTTGGCTTGCGCCGCACCAAGGGCCTCTTCGCGTTGCGCCATCAGCGCCGCTTCCTCTTCGGCTTTCTTGGCCTCTTCTTCCTGACGAATAACCTCTGCAATGATATTGTCTATCACTGCATACAATTGCTCTTCGGGGAGAGTAGCAAGGTGCTGCAAACTATCTTGCAGTTCTATGGCGACGGTGTGTTCTACCAATTCGTCAAGAATAGCAGAACGCAAGTTCACTAAATCATATTGCTTATGATGCTTGTCAATAAGGCCAATGGCTTCACCATAACAACGCTGCGCATCCACATACTCGGCACGATTCCAATAAATCTCACCCAATTGCAGTAGCAAGATGCCCTTCTCCACCCCATTGCGCGTACTCTCTTTGGCACCCTGTTCGTATTGTTCGATAGCTTTTACCGTATCATTCTGGGCCAAATAGATATTACCCATAGCATAGTGCACCTGATCAAGATAATTCTTGTTGTTAGGGTCCTTACCCATGCGCTTCAAAGTTTTCAGCATCTTGGGAGCAGTTCTACCATTTACTGTTTCGGTCTGTTGTATGCGGGCATTGAACTCCATTTCATAAGGAGGATTCTGCTTGATGACCTTACTGAAAGCCTCGTAAGCCTGCTTATTATTGCCAACATGCTTATATATCTGACCAAGCAAGTAATATTCGCGCGTTTTCTGCTTCTTCGTACGCCCCGAACGCTTTACCGCCTTCTCAAGATAGGGCAAAGCCTCCTCAAAGCGTTCTTGACGCAATAGATGAGAGGCCATGATAGCCTCGTACTCCCCAGCCAACTGATAGGGAATGGTATCACGCTTCATCTGAGTAAGCAAGTTTTCCGCCTCATAGTTCCACTCCAGCTCGGCATAACACTGCGCCATGCGCATACGAGCCTCGGCTACAATCTCGGGTTCCTCACTATAGAGACGCGTAATATAAGAGAAGGTACTGGCAGCTTCAAGGAACTCACCCTTTTGGAACTGCGCTTTACCCATGAGCATCCACGCGTTGTGAAGAAAAGGATTATACTCTTTCTTGGCATACCAGAGTTTATCTGCTTCAGTAAGTTCGCGTCCTTCCTTCTTCTTTGGTTTCTGCTTGATAGAGTGCAGTTTGATTGCCTTCTGCGATTTCTCGATGGCTTTGTCAAAATTTCCGCCTCCCGCACTACGCGTACTCTCTTTGCTGACACCAAAGAGGGGAATAATCTCCATGTAATTGTCCTTATGCGACTTCTCCTGCGCATCAAGCCCCTCCTTATATGCCTCGTACCCATTGTGATAGACATTGAAACGCGTTACAAACGCCTGATAGAACCGCGACTGAGCCGTGTTCGTCTTCGTGGAGCCACATGCCGTAAGCAGTAGCACCAACGAAATTATCAGTAGGTATGTAAACTTTCTCATCTTGGATATTACGCGCATATCATGCTACATTTAACGAAAAAAAAGGTCGATTATTGTATAAGAAAGGGAACATACGGTATCAGTATGTTCCCTCCTATTGAATTAATCATTACAATCAGTTGTAGCTCTCCACCATGCGGAACATACGGTCCCAACGAATCTTACCATCCAACCATCCACGATCTTTGTCGAGCGATAGCCAAATGAGAATGGGCTTGCCCACGATGTGGTCTTCGGGCACAAATCCCCAGAAGCGTGAGTCGAGACTATTGTGGCGATTATCACCTTGCATCCAATAGTAATCCATTGTAAAGGTATACTCCGTAGACTCTTCGCCATTAATGTAAATCTTTCCGTCGCGTACCTGCAAATCATTGCCTTCATACACAGCAATGGGACGCTCATAGAAGGGAAGATTATCTATTGTGAGAGATACCGTTTCACCACGCTTGGGTATCCACAACGGACCATAATTATCTACGCTCCATCCAGTATATTTATTTACAGGATAGAGTCCCTGACCATGTTCCTCAATGACTGGAGTGATACTCTCCACCAAATCAGTGCGCTGAGCAAGAATATCTACCGCCTTCTGTGTCAGGGGAAGGTAGTAGTAAGTACCTGCTGAATTATGATTAGCAAGGTCCTCCTTGCTAACACCTAACTCTCGACGCAGTTTCTCATTGATAGGACGCTTGGTCGTAACATAGTAACTATACTGCACATTGTCGGGCTCCTTATTGGCAACCCCATCAAGATAGATTACCTTATCCTTTATTTCGAGGATTTGTCCTGGCAAGCCGACGCAACGCTTCACATAGTTCTCACGACGGTCTACGGGGCGCCAATCTACCTTACCGAACACTTCGGGGTGAGCCGCAATATATTTGCGTCCTTTAGCGAGGAATTGCTCATAAGCCTTGCGTTGTTCCACATCCGTAAGGCTATCAACCATAGGATATTGACCACGATTAAGCTCTACGCTTATTTCACTCACCATTTTGTAGAAATCGTTGGCAGCAAAACGAGGATTGCTCACAATGGTATCGCCAGTAGGATAGTTAAAGACAACAATATCATTGAGTTGCACCTCGCCCAATCCCTCTACGCGCTCATAGGGCCACTGCGGCCACTCAACATAGCTCTTACCACCTGTAATGGGCATGGTATGCTGGGTAAGCGGCATCGTAAGCGGTGTATTGGGTTTGCGCGGGCCATACGACACCTTGCTCACAAAGAGGTAATCACCTACAAGAAGCGATTTCTCAAGCGAAGAGGTGGGAATGGTATAGTTCTGAAAGAAATAGATGTGCACAAAATACACGGCCACGAGAGCGAATACAATAGCATCGACCCAACTCATCACACTGCGCACCGCAGCGCTTTTGGCGGTCTTCCACCATGTCCATGGAATGAACTTGGTAATGTAGGCATCAAAGAAGAAGGGTACTACAACAAGTCCCCACCAACTTTTTATCCAAAGCAGGAAGAGCAAGTACAGAGCTATCACAATGCCACATTTCACCCATTGCGCAGCTGAAGCATGCTTTATTTTACTCATCGAAATGGAATGCTTAAAAATCAAACAAATCATTCATACCCAACAGACCTTGATGCTCTGCGGTATACTCTGCGGCAAGCACTGCACCGAGTGCAAATCCACGGCGGCTCTTTGCATCATGAGTAATCGTGATGCTATCGGCCTCTGAATCATAACGAATAGAGTGAATGCCTGGCACTTCGCCCTCACGAATAGAACTTACAGGAAACTCATCTGCTGCGCATTGGGTCGTACCACTCAATGTACCATCAGCAGCGAGCAGTGTACCCGGCACCCAACTGTGCTTGCGGTCAAGATTCTCAAGGATACCTTCAGCAAGGGTAATCGCAGTGCCACTTGGAGCGTCTAGTTTATGTATATGGTGGGTTTCGCTCATGCTCACATCGTATTCATCAAAACGATTCATCAACTTTGCCAAATACTTGTTTACTGCAGCAAAAACCGCTACGCCAAGACTAAAATTTGAGGACCAGAAGAGTGTCTTACCTCCTTCAGAGCAAAGGCTACGCACCTCATCTCCGTGTTTCTCAAGCCATCCCGTACTTCCCGACACGACCTTTACACCAGCAGCAAAGGCCTTCATGTAATTATCGTAAGCCACCATGGGATTGGTAAACTCAATGGCCACATCAGCACTGCGGAATGCCTCCGAGCCAAAATCATCTTGATTATCGATATCTATAATGCAGACAATCTCATGTCCGCGCTGAAGGGCTATTTGCTCAATCATTTTGCCCATCTTTCCATAACCAATAAGTGCTATCTTCATTGTTCTTAAGGATATATTAAACCGAAGTGCAAAGATAGTGATAAGCAACCGAATAAACAACTGTTTGTTTATAACGATCATCTACTATCATTCGCATTTGCGGCAAAGATACTGCATATTTTTGCTAAACTCTTTATAAATTCGTACTTTTGCGCGATTATTAACAAATTTCATTAAAGAATAGATATTATGAGTCACAATCATATACATTTACATGAAAAAGAAACGGGACGCAACATTCTTTCGGCCTTTTTCATCAATCTTACATTTACCATAGTCTCCATCATCGGCGGGTGGCTTACCAATAGCATGGCCATTATCTCCGATTCTATCCACGATCTCGGATGTACCATTTCCATCGCATTAGCTTGGTTGTTCGAGCGTATCGCAGGGCATAAGCCAACAAGCCGATTCACCTTCGGATACCGCCGATTTACGCTATTGGGAGCGTTCATCAATGCATTTATTCTGTTAGGAGGGTCTTCCGTTGTCCTCCACGAAAGCGCCAAGCGCCTAATGCACCCCCAACAAGTTGATGCAGAGGGAATGTTATGGTTTGCCCTATTAGCCATTTTGTTCAAGGGTATAGCTGTGTGGCGCACATGGAAAGGCACAAGTGTCAACCAGCGCATGGTATCACTTCACCTTTTGGGCGACTGTCTTGGTTGGGTGGCAGTACTAATAGGAAGCATTATCATGTTGTTTGTAAAGACTCCCCTACTCGATCCCATACTATCGGTATGCATATCGCTCTATATCTTATACAATGTAGTACACAACCTCATTATAGTTTTCCGCATCGTACTTGAAGGCGTCCCTTCAAATATTGACCTCACTGTTTTAAGAAACGAGATTTCTACACTCTCAGGTATCAGTGCTATTGACACACTCCGCGTATGGAGTCTCGACAATGAGCATCATGCTGCAGAAATACATTTGAGTACAACAGTGAAAGACCTTGATGAGGTAGAGGTATTAAAAAAATCACTCCGTACCATTCTTGAAAGATACGGAGTGACAATGAGCACTATCGAGGTAGCACCAAGCCTTACTTAATGAAAAGGACTTTTGTTGCTACACCTTCATTTCCATCTTCATCACAGGCCAACACATAGTAAACGCCTGTAGAAACGCGTTGTCCTTGAGGGGTACGGCCATCCCATGTGAAAGTACCTCCAAGCGATGTACCCTCTGCAACAAGACGCCCCGCTGTATTAATCACTTTGACATGACTGTTAGCCTTGAGGCCTACAACAGTGATAAGCCCATCGTAACAAGAAACTATAGGGTTCGGATAGGCGTACACCTCATCATCATTGTATGTTCCCACCCCTTGTGTGGCATCGCTTGTATAAGACACAAGTCCCTTATCCGTACCAATATAAAGTTCGCCAGTTGAATGATCCAAAGCAAGACTTTCTATAGAGTTAGAAGGCAAGGGAGAATTTTCAGCGGTAAAATGATGAACTGTTTCTATACCATCGTCACCAACAAGGTACAATCCACTATTGAGCGTACCAATCCATTTGCGATTAGCGGCGTCAACCTCCACGCACGTAGTATATGCACCATCAAGCAGATAATCCGCATAATTAGTACCATCGTTACGAGGCACTTTTATCTTAGTAAAGTGATAATTATCCTCAAAAGCCTTTTCTGTATTATACAACACATATGGGCCTTTGTTTGTCATTACCCAAATGTCACCATTAAGATCTTCCGCTATATCATTGATAAAGTATATCAAGACAGAACCCGCATCCTGGTCAACAAAATACTCGTTAAATCTTTTGACACGATCATCTCTTGTATCTTCAAGTGTTCCATTCATATCTATACAAAACAATTGGGCTGGTTCGCGCATACTCACTACCCACACTAACCCATTGGAAGCCAAAAGCACCTCAGTTACTGTGGGAAGTTTTGCCAGTTCCTCATAATATAGGCCTACAAACTCACCGTCAGGTTTCATTATCTTTAGAGGACAAGTCACATTAAATCCTCCGTCAGCATTAGTTATCCACAAATTTCCTTGTTTATCATATTGCAAACGACTAATACGCGTATATTCGTAACTAGTAGGAACTGCAGATTCTAAAGGAGAAACCACAACGCTTTCCAGACCGCCCTTCTCTTTGTGAGTGTATTGTCTAACGAATTTCATTTTTTGGAACTCATATATACCTTGTCCAAACGATGAAGCATAATGATGATTTGCATCCTTAGGGTCCTGCACAATACTAGTGATATTCCTATATCGTCCAGCCGTTTTTGCCGCTATTCCATCCTCCTCAAACGAGCTCCACTCCCCATTCTCATACATCATCAAAGTTCCATTGTAGAATGTCTTGTCTAAAAAATTCAAACATCCTCCAGCCACTAACAATCGGCCATCAACAACATTAAGATATTGACAATAGTTTCGTATGGGACTATTAGGTATAATTTCTTTTATAGTCTTCACAAATCGCTCACTTGACTTATCATATTGGTACCCATTAAGTCCTTTTGCTCCATTACAAGTCCAATAAACAGAACCATCTGTGGTTAAATTATTTGCCGTACCATCAAAAGTCAGATGATTATAGTTTGCTGGCGAAGAGTATACATACGCATAGCTTTTATTGCCAACTAGAAATTTCTCACCTACATTATGAGCGAAGTTGAATGTCCCTTCACGAAAAAGCGTAGGAGTTCCATCAGTGGAAGCAATACTATATATAGAACCGTTTGATTTCAAGGCCATCAATTGCTTATCATCATTACCCAAAGTTGCTAGCTGGGCGTATACCTCAGTACTTAACAACTCCCAATTAGACACATCAAGTAAATTTTCAAATTTATCACCACAATACAACCCCTCTTTGGTTGCTGCATAAATAAAGCCCCCCAACTCAACACAGCTATAGGTTATAATATCAAACTTATAGGTATCGCCGAACTCTCCTCTCGCAACATCCAACACTGTTGCACCAAAGTTCGTTGCTAAGTAGGCTTTACCGTTAATAACACACAAACCATTCACCTTTGGATCAAGAGAAGATTCATTCAAATAATCTGTTATATTAACCACATCCCCATTAGGACGTATAAGGTCTATATTTGCATTATCATAGATAACGACCAATGTTTTTGTCTTTTCGCAAGCTGCGATATGACTTATAGTTCGATCGCTAAGAATATTGGCCTTATCATAACACTCAACTAAGCCATCCTTATTGGTATACGAATAAAGCGAGCCATTACTAACCACATACACCTTCCCATTGAGCGCCACACAATGTGTTGCGTTATGATAAGCTAAATGCGACCGCCATGTACCTGGAGAAGCCCACAAGGCCAACATATAGCCTTGTAAAAACAACACTGACACCAATAAAAGAATTCTTTTTTTCATAGTCTACACTTCTTTGTTCAAATACTGCGCCAATAGTTCTACAGCCTTGGCGCGATGACTGATGCGATTCTTTACCTCGCTTCCTAGCTCAGCAAAGGTTTTATCGTAGCCTTCTGGCACGA
>JAFYMV010000263.1 GCA_017548225.1 Bacteroidaceae bacterium
AGGTGAGCCTACGGGTATGCAGGCTGCTGTGGGTGAGCGTGGATTGGTGGTGATGGATTGCGTGGCGCATGGTGTGCGTGGTCACGCGGCTCGCAATGAGGGTGTCAATGCCATTGATATAGCCATCAGGGATATAGAGCGTATACGCAACTATCGTTTCGACCGACGCTCTGAACTGCTGGGCGATATCAAGATGACCGTCACCCAAATCAATGCCGGCACGCAGCACAATGTTATCCCCGACGAATGCCGATTTGTGATTGATATACGCACTACCGATGCTTATACGAATGAAGAGACGGCACGCATCGTAGAGCAGCTGCTCGAGTCGGATGCCAAGGAGCGCAGTACTCGTGTGCATGCTTCGGCCATCTATGAAGATCATCCGCTGGTGAAGGCCGCTACAGCGATAGGGCGCAGCACTTTTGTGTCGCCCACGACCTCGGATATGGCGCTGATGCATGGCATACCTTCGCTGAAGATGGGCGTGGGTGAGTCGTCTCGCTCGCATGGCGCTGATGAGTTTGTCATGGAAAGCGAGATCGTAGAGGGTATACAAGTCTATATTGACTATCTGGCATCGCTGCGAGAGGTGTTGGCGTAAGAAGTTGTTGTAGAGATAAAATAATAATAGGAGGCATCCTGATGGGTGCCTCCTATTTATGTATTCTTCCTTTTGTCGCTTAGAAGGGAAGGTCGTCAGCTTCGTTCGAAGCATTCATCTGTGGTGCGCTGAAAGGATCAGCTACGGGAGGAGGCACGGGAGCACCAGCGGGAGGTATGGGAGCACCTGCTGCGGGTGCTACATTGCGGTCTACCTTCCATGCACGGATATCATTGTACCAACGGCCGTTATACTCGCGGCTATCGATGTCGAATGATACGGTGAGTGTCTCGCCCAACTTGATGTTGAACTGTGCGATGCGGTCAGCACCAAACACATTGAACATCATCTTGCGGGGATACTGCTCCATAGTTTCCAATACATACTCCTGTATCTTCCATTCGTTACCGGCTTTTGATACACCGCCACGCTCGTCGAGCACAGCTATAATCTTTCCTGTCAATTCCATAATATTGTCTTTATTTATTTGTGATTTGTTACTTCTTTCTGCAATCCGTTGATATCTTCGAAAATCGTTCGACTCTTATCGAGATTCGGACCGCGAAGATACGCCTTTATTGTAAATGTTGCTAATTTTTTCGTCATTTTTTTTGGTCAGCCGAGCAGTTTGTGCTACTTTTGTAGAAATATAACGAGTACTAATAGATAAAATATATTTGCTATGAAATTTGTAGTATCAAGCGCAGCACTTTATAGCCATTTGCAGGCTATCAGCCGTGTTATTAACTCAAAGAGTACGCTGCCCATTCTTGATTGCTTCTTGTTTAATATTGAAGATAATAAATTGTCAATCACCGCCTCTGATAATGAGACCACACTCGATACCGTAATGGAGATTGTGGAGAGTGATGGCAACTATCAGTTCGCCATTCCTTCGAAGACTTTGCTCGATGCTATCAAGGAGCTTCCCGAGCAGCCCATCACATTCGATATCAATACTCAAACAATGGAGGTGTCTATCCAATACATGAATGGTAAGTATGCCATGGTGGGACAGTCGGCCGACGAGTATCCTATGGCTGCACTTATGGGCGAGAATAGCGTGAACTTTAGCATCGAGGCTGACACCCTGCTCGGTGGTATCAACCGTACCATCTTTGCGACCGCTGACGATGAGTTGCGCCCCGTAATGAATGGTATCTATTTCGATATCTTCACTGACTATGTTACTCTCGTCGCTTCGGATGGTCATAAGCTCGTGCGCTATAAACTCTACAATGTAAAGGGCGAGGAGAAGGCTGCCTTTATCCTTCCCAAGAAGCCCGCGGCATTGCTCAAAAACCTCTTGGCAAAGGAGGCTGGTGAGATTAAGATTTCGTTCGATGACCGTAACGCTACTTTCGAGATGCCTACCCATCGCATGATTTGCCGCCTTATCGAGGGTCGTTACCCTAACTACAACTCGGTAATCCCGCAAAACAACCCCTTCAAGGTGACTATCGACCGCGTTGCTATGCTTAGCGCTCTGCGTCGTGTGTCAGTGTTCTCTTCACAGAGCAGCAGCCTTATCAAGTTGCGTATGGCGGGCAACGAACTGCTCATCTCGGCACAGGATGTTGACTTCTCTACTTCTGCAGAGGAAAAACTCACTTGCGCTTACGAGGGCAATCCTATGAGCATTGGTTTCAAGGCCACCTTCCTTATGGATATCCTCTCTAATATTAGTGGCCAGGAAGTTATTATTGAGGTGTCTGATCCTTCACGCGCAGGTGTACTTGTTCCTGCCGAGCAGAACGAGGCTGAAGAACTGCTGATGCTGCTCATGCCCATGATGCTTAACGATTAATTTTCCCTCCTTATACATATAATTCTCCCCTTATATATATAATAAGGTGTAGCATACTGGCGGATCCGCTCTTTGGGCGGGTCCGTTTCCTTTTAAAAAGAGTGTATTCGTCTTGAATGTTGGG
Organism: Bacteroidaceae bacterium; assembly: GCA_017548225.1. Lineage (GTDB taxonomy): Bacteria > Bacteroidota > Bacteroidia > Bacteroidales > Bacteroidaceae > UBA1189. The sequence continues at coordinate 2,536 of JAFYMV010000263.1, forward strand.
AGGTGTGGATTTTGAAATTCGCTTCTCTCATTTTCTTTATTCACTTTGCCCATTTTCTATACGCCGCATGACCTGTAAATAATTGTTTGGGATTTTTTTGCACCGCATTCCCATAAGAAAATTGTCGTTTGCGGATAGTTTTGCTAACTTTGTGCGGTATAAAGTTTCCAAATATAACAACATGTCTACATCTCGTCCTTCTTTGGGTTATCACATATTGGCATTGGCCACGATATTGGTATGGGGTACTACATTCGCTTCGACCAAGGTGCTGCTCACGCATGGGCTCACGCCGCCAGAGATTATGTTCTATCGCTTCATTATGGCTTATGTGTTGACCTGGATATGCTCTCGCAAGGTGTGGGCCGATACTTGGATGGATGAACTGCTGCTTGCGGTGGCGGGATTTACGGGTGGAACGCTCTATTTCCTTGCCGAAAATACAGCCATTGACTATACGATTACCTCTAATGTGGCGCTTGTCGTGTGTATTACTCCTGTGCTTACGGCATTGCTGACCAGTCTTGTCTATCGCGAACGCATTACGGGGCGTCTGGCCATTGGCTCTATCGTTGCATTGTTGGGCGTAGGTTTTGTAGTGCTCAATGGTGCGGTGCTGCAGATACATCCTTTGGGCGATGCCCTCGCTTTGGTTGCAGCGCTGGCTTGGGCGGTATATAGTGTCGTCGTGCGTCGTTTTGATGGACGCTATACCACATGGTTCGTTACGCGCAAGGTGTTCTTCTATGGCATTGTTACTATGCTACCCTTTATTGCGAGTGGCATGGGGGGAGGTTTACATCTCGACAAATTATCTATTCCTGTTGTTGCGGGCAATGTGTTGTTCCTTTCCGTCGTGGCCTCTATGCTCTGCTTCTATACATGGAATCTCGTGCTGGAAAAGCTCGGCACCATCCGCGCCTCTAATTATATGTATACCCAACCTCTCGTTTCGCTTGTCTGCTCGGTGTGGGTGCTCAATGAGCCTATAACATCCATTGCGCTGCTTGGAACAGTATTCGTATTAGTGGGTATCTACATCGCTCAACGCTGATGACGATGTGGAAATACCGTGTCGCGGGAGATATTGACGAGTGCGCGATTCGGCTCAAATTCAAAAATAGTCGTGAGAAAAGATAAAAGAGTGCAAAGATTCGATTCCTTGTGGTTTGGCATAAAAAGCGCTTTTTCTATGTTTTGCAACCTATAGATATCAATTCCCTTCAATCCATCTCCTTCGTTCTTTTCCGGCCTATCTTGAAAACCAGCCTTTTACGGAATTTGTTAAAAATTCTTGTAAAAAAAGTTTCAATAATGTTTGGTCAGTAATTTAAAAGTGTCTACCTTTGCATCCGCAATCGAGAGGGACACCCCTTGAGAGTGTAAAAAGAAAGAGTTCTTTGAAAATATTTTCCATACAGACAAGTAGTACAAGAAGCGATATTGTGATGTCGTCACGATATCGGGTAAATTGAACGAA
>JAFYMV010000264.1 GCA_017548225.1 Bacteroidaceae bacterium
CGATTGCTGTTCCGAGACCATTGATTACGCGTGGCATATTCGCAACCGACGAATACTGACGCAAACCTGGACGCGACACGCGCTTCAAATCCTTGATAGCGTTGGTCTTGTCATTCCACTTCAAAGCAATCTTGATGATTGGGTGACCCTTCTCATCCTTGTCAAACTTGTAAGCAAGGATATAACCCTGCTCTAAGAGAATTCGAGTGATGGCCTCTTTAATTTTTGAGCCAGGAGCTACAACCACCTTGTGGTTGGCTTTCACTGCGTTTCTAATTCTCGTGAGAAAATCCGCGATTGGATCTGTCATAACTGTAAAGAATTAAAAGTTAAAAATTAAAAATAGTTAAATAAATTTGTTTGTGCTCTCGGATCGGTGTCTCATTTTGTCATATTTTCAGACTTTTCATCCTCAAATCGCCACTTTTCGGCACTTTTTCCTGAATTTTTGTCCCAAGTCGCCTATCTTTCACAACCGAAAGGCAGAAACTTCGACCTTTCGTATCCAAGTATCTCCCTCGCTTTCCGACCCTAAAAGCGGTTTTTCGCTCTATCTGCAAGTGGCTTATTCACACTCACTACCTGCACGAAACCCTCTTTCTGCAAAGCCGTAACCCCGTAAGCACCAACAACTTAGCACCTTTGGCGGTTGTTAAAATGTCAATTGTCTTCCGACAAAAACTCATTATCGAGCCTGCAAAGATAAACATTATTTCTCACACTACCAAACAATTACGCATTTTTTAGCTCTCGATGACACGTCACGAGCCACTTCTGTTTTTTGGTCGCAACTCTTGCAAAACCCAAAATAAATTTCTACATTTGTAGTGCGATCCGAGAGGATGCAGACATATTTAGAGAGTGTTTTCGCTATCCGAAGTGATAAAATTTGGCGATTTTTCAGAAAAGAGGATTTCGAACAACTACTACGCTTGTATCGGTATGGCATTTGTGTCGTACCCGATATGGGTGTGAGATGGTCGAGTTTATTCTTTTCGGGTTACGCCAAATACCTATTACTTGATAAACGAAATCAGCCTCACACTTTTTGTTTTTACAAACCGCCTACTTGGGGCTGAAAGGCAACTAAACTTTACTACTATGAAGGAAAATTCAGAAATCAGACAAGAGTCGCTTGCGCTTCTCAAGGGTAATTGGAGCGCAGGAGTCGGAGCAACCCTGCTCTATGGCATTACCTGTTTTGTGGCGATATTCATCGCTATGCTCATTGTGTCTCTATTCAAGACACCTACGAGTCCAGAAGATGTGCAAACTACCTCATTGCTCACCCAAATCGCAAGCATGGTTGTCACTATCTTCATTATCTATCCAATAGCATTCGGTTTGATGACAATGTTCTTGCCTTTTGTACGCGGTGAGAAACCGCTTCAGGCAGGTGGCTTATTCTACTCGTTCAAGGCTCCTTACTACGGAAAGGCTATCGGTGTGTACCTTTTGACCTACATCTTCACCCTCCTTTGGACATTGCTCCTCATCATTCCAGGTATCATCAAGGCTCTGTCATATTCGCTTGCGCCATACATCTTGGCAGACAACCCTGAGCTCACCGCAAACCAAGCTATCGAGCTAAGTATGAAGATGATGAAGGGCCACAAGGCGAAGCTCTTCCTAATGTGGTTGGGCTACTGCGGTTTTGCACTCCTCTCGATTGTAGCACTCTGCATTCCGCTCCTCTGGCTCTTGCCATACTACTTCACCGTATTTGCGAAGTTCTACGAGGAGGTCAAGAGCGAATACAACGCAGCTGCCGCATAGCGACTTTTCGCTCGCTTGAAAATAGCAGTCGGGTATCGAAAACGATACCCGCCTGTTTTTTTGTGTCTTGGGAGGAAGGGTAATAGAGGCGCTAGAGGCGTTAAGGGCGCTAGAGGTTTGCTATAACAACTCCGACACTAAACCTTCTATATCGCTCCGAAACTTAAAATTCATAGTGTGCGAAGCAAAATACCACCCTCCACTTCAAAATCGTCAATGGTGGTGGAAATTTCGTGCGTTACGCAGTGGCGAAAAGCGCAGCATACTTAGCGTATGTGAGCATTTACGCCACAAGTAAGGTGCAAAATTTACCCGCCAGAACGATTTTCAAAAAAAAGATGCGTTCCTTTCGAAACGCATCTCTTTTTGAAATTAGGTAACTGACTACCAGCTTGCCTTCTTAACGCCTGGGATAAGACCAGCAGAAGCCATCTCACGGAACTGGATACGGCTGATGCCGAACTGACGCATATAACCCTTTGGACGACCGGTGAGCATACAACGGTTGTGCTGACGGATAGGGTTTGCGTTGCGTGGGAGCTTCGAAAGAGCGATCCACGCCTCCTCGTGATCAATCTCGCCGGCTTTCAACTGTGCAGCGATCTCGTCACGCTTGTGCTGATAACGAGCAGCCAACTTCGCACGCTTTACCTCGCGTGCCTTCATCGATTCCTTTGCCATAGCTTATTGATTCTTTTTAGCGTTTTTGAATGGCAAACCAAACTCGCGGAGAAGTGCGTATGCCTCCTCATCGGTTGGTGCCGAAGTTACGAATGTGATCTCCATACCGAAAATCTTGGTAATCTTATCGATGTCGATCTCAGGGAAGATGATCTGCTCGGTGATACCGAGAGTGTAGTTACCCTGACCGTCGAACTTGTCGTTGATACCCTTGAAGTCACGGATA
>JAFYMV010000265.1 GCA_017548225.1 Bacteroidaceae bacterium
CACACAATGTACATGGGCTTTGAGGGAAGCCTCGCTATCCCAACGGAATGTTTGGTAAGCAAAATTGATTTGTAGGTTGAACAAGTCTTTTAGTGGCTTCCAAATAGATGCTACTTGCTCGCCTTGAGTGATGGAATTGGTAGAAACTAGCGCTGCTTGTATGGTAGTGCCTTGCATCATTTGCGCAGCTTTGTAATACCAGCCCGCTACATAATCAATCTTGCCCGCCGTCTTGTATGGTTTGCCTTTCTCGTCAACGAAAACGGATAGCAACTCTTCTTTCTGTTCTTTGCTTTGGAGTGAATACCCCACAAACGGAGGGTTGCCGATGATGTAGGAGAGTTGAGAAGCGGGACAGACGGTGTTCCAGTCGAGCGTGAGGGCGTTGCCTTCGACGATATTGGAATAGGATTTGAGCGGAAGGAAATCCAAGTCACGTTTAAGGATACGGCAGGTCTCAGCGAGCATTTGGCTCTCGGCAATCCACAGCGCAGTCTTGGCTACGGTGGCAGCGAAGTCGTTGATCTCAATACCATAGAACTGGTGGATAGATACTTTGACACGGTCATCAAAGAAGTCCATCGTGGTTTGGTCGTTGAGCAGGGACTTAAGGCAAGTGTTCTCTAGGCGACGAAGTGAGAGGTAAGTTTCCGTAAGGAAGTTACCACTACCGCAAGCGGGATCAAGGAAGCGCAAAGAAGCAAGACGCTGTTGGTAATCGCGCAAAGCTTGGTTGCGTTTTTTCTCTTGGCTGATAGCAAGGATAGTGTCTAACTCAGCGCGGAGGTCATTCAAGAATAACGGATCAATGACCTTGTGGATATTCTCGATGGAGGTATAGTGCATACCGCCTGAGCGGCGTGTCTCGGGGTTAAGCGTGCTCTCAAAGATAGCGCCGAAGATAGTAGGCGATATCTCGCTCCAGTCGAAGTCGTCGCTGGCTTTGCCGAGGAGCAAGTCACGCAGTTCGTCGGTGAACTGAGGGATGGACTTGTCTTGCAGCGTGAACAAGCCGCCATTGACATAAGGGAAAGCGGCGAGTTCGGGTTCGAGGTATGGGTCACGCTCATTGAGCGGTGTATCAAGCACCTCAAAGAGGTTGAGCAGCGCACGGCGAAGTTGAGGCGCAGGGATATCCTTGATATAGTCGCCAAACTGCTGTTTTCTGCCAAAAATACCTGCGTCTTCGGCATAGAGGCAGAACACGAGGCGCACGCATAGCATATTGAGACTATGGAGCGTTTCGGGCGATGTAGGGTCAAGGTATTGGGCAAGAAGACGGTCGTAGATCACGCCGATGATTTCGCCTGCTTCTTTGGAGACCTCCAACTCGCGATTGAGGTGGGTATTGCCCGTTTGCACGAGGAAAGTGAGGCGGTGGTACTCCTTGTGGAAGTTCTCGAGGAGGATGACCTGTGGCTCGCCATTAGGCTGCTCCATGTCATAGACATACCATGAACGGAAATTGCAGACCACAATCCAACGAGGGCGTTGGGAGTATGGGAGTTCGGCAGCATAGCGTTTGGCTTGTTGGAAAGGCGTAAGCAGCGAGCCATCGGATTGAGGGATAGGCTTGCTGAGGTCGATATGGCTGCCTTTTTGCTCGATGAGCACCTTGGTGGAAGGGATATAGCCGTCAATGAAACTGGTGTGGCTGAGTTTAACTTGCCCTTCGAAGGTGATGAAGTTGCCTATGTCTTGAATGCCGAAGACATTGGAGAGCAGGTCGAGCCAGAATTGTTGGCTTTCGCCTTTCTCGTAGCCGCGATTCGTCCAAGAGGCTTGGAACGAAAGGGCTGCTTGGTCTTGTTGGGTTTTATTCATGGTGGGATTTTTTAGGAGTGCAAAGGTAGTGAAATTTATGAGATGTACAAGATTTGATTGCAGATTATCTTATCTCAAATACTTTTTCAATCTTTCATAGACATGGCAGATGGGGAAACCCATGACGTTGAAGTACGAACCTTCCATCCTTGTTACGCCCACATAACCGATCCACTCTTGCACGCCATATGCGCCTGCTTTATCTAGTGGACGATATTTAGCTACATAATAGTCAATATCTTCTTGTGAAAGGGTGTTGAAAGTCACTTTGGTACAATCGACCCAAGTCTCTAGTTCGCCATTCTTATCGGCGAAACAAACCGCTGTATACACCGCGTGGGTCTGACCGCTGAGGCGAGCGAGCATAGCCTTGGCTTCCTCTTCATTTTGAGGTTTTCCGAGCATCTCACCATTGAGCCATACGATGGTGTCCGAAGTGATGAGCAAATCGTTGTCTTGGAGTTCGCTCACGTACGCGCGCGCCTTGGCGCGGGATATATACATAGGTATATCGCCTGCCTGGAGATCGGCAGGATAGGACTCGTCGGCATCAATAGTGACGCAAGAGAAAGGGATATCCAAACCTGCCATCAGTTCGCGACGGCGAGGACTTTGAGAACCGAGAATGATATTGTATGGAGTTGACATAGAGTAGTATGGAGTTGTGTTGTTTACGCCATCAAATTGATGTAGATGACATAGCTGAACATCGTACCTATGAACATAGCAAACTTTACGACTTGTTGCACATTATGGAGTTCACGCTTAGAGCGTGCTGACCAAAGTAACACCAGCACACATGCCATAGGTACCAACAAACCAAAGATAACAAAGCGCCCTGCCAATGTAGTCCACTGCATTGGAAATGGCAGAACACACCATGCAAGATAACTTATCAATGCCATTGTTACTGCCACCAAAGTAGTCACAACCGCCTTACTTACTTTTTCGCCCCAAACAATAGGAATTGTGCGACACTCCATTTCTCTATCACCTTCGATATCTTCCATGTCCTTGATTATTTCACGAGCCCAAGTCAAAAGGAAAGAGAACAAAGCAAAACTACCTAGCCAAACATACAACTGTCTCACTATCGGAGTATAAGCCAATGCTTCGCCATACAAATGTTTTAGATAATCCGCATTGATGATTGCTACCAACAAAGGTACTAGCGCCGAAATAAAAGCTACAATCAAGTTACCCATTAGCAACATGCGTTTGTAGCTCGCCGAATAGAACCACAATAGCCCAGGAATAACAATATAAACGAAGAGCAGATTCCAACTTCTTGCCCACCATGCTACTGCCAGACCTGATGCTATACCTATAGCAGTCAGCACATAAAACAATTGCATCGCTCCTTCGCGAGAAATAACACGCGTAACAACCATATCGTCTGGACGATTGATTCGATCAATCTTTACATCAAAGTAGTCGTTAATCACATATCCACCCGCACCAATAAAAATAGTGCTAAAAATCAGCAACAGAAGTACCCACCAAGGCATTTGCTCGGAAAAGTGCTCTAGACGAAACAAGGGTACTGCCACCCACTTCTCCATCACATAAAGCAAAGCTGCCAAAAAAGCAAGATTGCCTACACGAAGGAGCTGAAGATAGGGTTTGATTTTTTCTGCTAATGCTTTCATGTGTTCAGACGTTCAGAGGGTCAGAAGTTCAGGGTTATCATTTTATCTTCAAGATCACACCTTTCCACGCAGGGAGGGTGAGGCATATTGGAGTATGCGGATGAAGTGGGAAAGTATATTCTGCCCCTGTGAGCAGATCTTCTGCCTTAGCCAATGACTCTTCCTCTAGTTTGAGGTACTCAAATGCATCTTGAGGGATACGCACTTGTACATCCACTTGGCGGTCATCAAAATTGAGCACCACGAGGAGGGTATGCTTTTTGTATTTACGGATATAGGCATACTGCTCATGTTTGTTGAATCCCTCGCCTTGTGCATAGGTCAAGTCGTACATATCACCTTGAGTAATGGCTTTCTCTGAGCGAGCAACACGCAGCAACTGGCGATAGAAAGTACGCAAGGTCTGCTGCTCTTCATCCAAGCCCGCACCATCGAACTTACCGTGGTTAGCCCATGCCTGGAGAGACTTCACTCCCCAATAATCGAAAATCGTTGTGCGACCATCTATACCCGAGAAACCTTCGGCATCCATACCCTTCTCGCCCAACTCCTGTCCAGCATACACCATCACAGGGTTCGTACCAAGGGTAGCAGCCACTATCATCGCAGGCTCGGCACACATACCACGTCCACAGAAGAAACCACTAGCAATTCGTTGCTCATCGTGGTTCTCTAGGAAATAGAGCATCTTATCACGGATGTCATCCACTTGTTGCCATTGCTGGGTAATACCCTCTGCTGGCCAGTCGTGACTAGTCACTCCGCGCAAGTAATCGTACATACCTACCTTGTCGTAGAGGTAATCAAAACCTGCACTCA
>JAFYMV010000266.1 GCA_017548225.1 Bacteroidaceae bacterium
ATCAAATACGCGGGTATCCTCTTCGGGATATACCTCCTCTACTGAAGGAGCAAATACGCAGTCAGCACCGAGCCCCTCGAGCAATCGGCAGTCAGCCTCGAGAGTACGCGGATAGCGCTCAAGGTCACCCTTGTCATTAAATTGTGTCGGATTAACAAACACACTCACTACGGTAACACCATTCTCGGCCACACTACGCTCCACGAGTGATGCATGTCCCTCGTGCAAAGCGCCCATCGTGGGTACTAAACCCACACTCTTACCTTCAGCACGCGCTTGTGTAAGATATTCGCGCAACTGACTTATAGTCTCAACAACTAACATTGCTTTATGCTATTTTCAAAAAACTCTGCAAAATTAGTGCAAGCCGAGAGAAATATCAAATTTATTTGAGAATTTCCGAGGCGCAGCCTAATTTCAAGCTGCATGACAGATTAAAATTAGTGCAAGCCGAGCGAAAAACCAAAACATGTTTTGAGTTTTTCCGAGCCGAAGCCTAATTAAAAGCTATGCAGGCATAGATTAAAATTAGTGGAATCCGAGAGAAATGCCAAATCTCAACGAGTAAATATTGAGAAATAGCTTGCATTTCCTCTATTGAGCGAGGCAGAGATACAATAAATTTACTTGGAGATAATATAGCAGTTTATCCAAAGGTTTCTGTCATCCTGAACGCAGTGAACCTCTAGGTCGCTGGCCGAAGGGAAAAGCAATGACAACCGACGAACGAAGCGAGAGTAGAGATAAGTTTGCTTAATCTATACCGAGCAAGGAGGAGGGAAACTCTAAGTTAACATCGCGATATTTAATTGTAATGGGTAAACATCTATATTATTGCCATTAAATTTATTTGAGCATTTCCGAAGTGCAGCCTAATTAAAGATTACAAAGTAGACTAAAAAGCACAACAAGCCACTAGCACTTACGGCATCGGAAACTCTTCTAGTGCCTTTTCAAATATCTGCACCGCCTCCTGCAGAGTGCCCCCATACTGTCCTCCCGAGGCATTGAGATGCCCACCGCCATTGAAGTACTGTGCGGCAAACTTATTACATGGGAAGGTACCCTGCGAACGCAGCGACACGCGAATGACATCCTTTTCTGTATCTTCGCGCAAGAAAGCCGAAAAGTAAATTCCCTTCATCTGTAAGGGAATATTGACGAGTCCCTCGGTGTCGCCTTTATTGAAGTCAAAGCGAGCCATCTCCTCACGACTCAGCGTGATGAGTGCCGCATGATACTCGGGGAACACACGCATCTTCTCATATAGCACATACCCCATCAGACGCAAGCGACCTTCAGAGTAGTTATTGAATACCTTGTTGTATATCCTATCCTTATTAATCTCCTTCTGCATCAGCATGCTGATGATAAGGTACACCTCTTGTGTGCAGGGGCCGTATGAGAAGCATCCCGTATCAGTCATCATGCCTGCATAGATACACTCACAAGCAGCCTTGGTAAGAATGTCGTACCCTCCCATTGCTACGATCAAGCGAAATACCACCTCGCAAGTCGACGACAGTTGGGGATGCGAGAAGTTGAGGTCGCAGAAGGTGTCGGGATGCAGGTGATGGTCTACTAGAACCTTCTTGGCTTTTGACTTGGCAATCATCGGCCCCATATCATCCACACGGCTCAAGGCGTTGTAGTCCATGGCCATCACCACATCGGCCATAGCGATGAGCAGCTCAGCCATGTCGCGGTGCTTATCGAATCGCACTATTTCTTGCGAATCGGGCATCCAAGCCAAAAAGTCGGGAAAAGCATCGGGCACAATCACCGTAGCCTCCTTGCCCAATGCCTTCAAGTAATGTGCCATACCCAATGTAGAGCCTAAAGCATCACCATCAGGACCTGCGTGGCAAGTAAGTACAAAAACATGTCCTATAGAAATAATCTCTTTCAACTGCTCGATGTCAGCCTCACAAAATATATTCTTTATCATCATCTTGTCATATATTGTATTCGCAATTCATTGCAAACTTACATAAAAATCTTCATTTTTACGCCCGTTTGATAAAAAAGTAAGTTTTTTAGAGGAAAGATACAAATAAACGAGCGAAATATATAAAGTTACTTTAATATTTTACAGCGAGTGCAACACATCTTCATGGTTACCATAAAGATACAAATAAAAAAGATATAAATAAGCTTGCCTTAGAAGAAAATAAGAGTACTAAACATTCTCATCAGCCATACGTTTTGACAAATAGAAAAATAATGTGTAAGTTTGCACATATATAAAAAAAGATTGAGACATGAAGATAGCATCAGACATAACTGCCCTTATAGGACAAACCCCATTAGTAGAGTTGTCTCGTTACGGAGCAAGATACGGCATAGCCGGTCGGCTCGTAGCCAAAGTAGAAAGCACGAACCCTAGCGGCAGCGTAAAAGCACGCGCAGCCCTCTCCATGATTGAGGATGCCGAACAACGCGGAGTACTCTCCCCTGGAGGCACCATCATAGAGCCCACAAGTGGCAATACAGGCATAGGACTAGCCATGGTGGCTGCCGTCAAAGGATACCATCTCATACTTACCATGCCCGACACGATGAGCATAGAGCGTCGCAAGTTGCTTACAGCATACGGAGCAGAGCTAATACTTACCGATGGAGCATTGGGCATAGCCGGCAGCATAGCCAAAGCCGAAGAACTGCAAAAAGAGATTCCCAACAGTTTCATCCCCATGCAATTCTCAAACAAAGCCAACCCTATGATACATGAGCAGACCACAGCCTTAGAGATTTGGAATGACACAGAAGGTGAGGTATCCGTTTTTGTGGCAGGTGTAGGCACAGGAGGTACACTTTCTGGAGTGGGGCGTACACTAAAAAGACTAAACTCCGAGGTACGCATCATTGCCGTAGAGCCCTCAGCATCTCCCGTACTGCAAGGAGGCAAGGCATCTCCCCATAAGTTACAAGGTATAGGAGCAAACTTTATCCCCGACAACTACGACATCCGCATAGTAGACGAGATTATCGGTGTATCTGACGCTGAAGCCATAGACACAGTACGCGAGTTAGCCATCACCGAAGGCCTGTTTGTAGGTATCAGTAGCGGTGCAGCACTCTGCGCAGCACGTCAGGTAGCCATGCGCCCCGAATACAAAGACAGGATTATCGTTGCGCTACTACCAGATAGTGGAGAGCGATACCTATCATGTTTGTAGCAACTGAATAACAACACTTTAAATCACAAAGGTCTCAACCGCAGTTGAGACCTTTGTTTCCTGAGCCGAAGACGGGACTCGAACCCGTGACCTACGCATTACGAATGCGTTGCTCTACCAACTGAGCTATTTCGGCAAACGCGACGCAAAAGTAATACATTTTTTTGAATTCACGAATATAAATCAAAAAAATGCACAAACTTTAACCAGCTCATCAATCACACTTTCCCATATCACCTTTAAAAATCAATAATTATTAGAAAAAAACGGGAGAAAATAATGGATATTGAGAGGGTTTTTACTACTTTTGTAGAGATTTTGAAACGAATTGGATGAGAAAGTATTTTTTTATTGCAATAATGGCGTTGGTGGCCACCATGTGGTGCTCATGCGATGATGTGGAGACATATGCCGAAAAGAAAGAAAAGGAAAGGGCATGTATCAATGACTTCATCCTCGAAGAGGGCATTACGGTGATCAGCAAGGAGGAGTTTGAGAAGGATACCATCACCGACATCACAAAGAATGAGTTCGTGCTCTTCAAGGACAAAGGCATATACATGCAGATTGTACGCAGAGGCGAGGGCCGCATGATAGAGGATGGCGACAACCTCACCTACATGGCGCGCTATATGGAGAAAAACATCGAAACGGGAGACACCATCTCGGGCAACCTCTATGCCAACTCACCCGATTTCTTTGTCTGCAGCCGCAGCGGAGATAGCTTCTCTGCAAAGTTCACTCAAGGATACATGATGACTATCTATAGCAATAGTGCCGTACCTAAAGGATGGATGGTGCCGCTCAGCTATGTCACCCCCGGACGCCCCAACGACAAGGGAGCAAAAGTGCGCCTGATACTGCCTCATGGCGAGGCTACCTCAGTGGCAGCACAGTATGTGTATCCCACCTATTATGAGATTAACTACATCCCCGAAGAATAACACTTAACAACAAACCACTTTATACCGGAAAGACTATGACACTGATCAAATCAATCTCTGGAATCCGTGGCACTATCGGTGGCACGGCGGGCGAAGGTCTCAATCCGCTCGACATCACTAAGTTTGTAGCCGCTTATGCTACACTCATCCGTAAGACAACCACAAACACGAGCAACACTATCGTGGTAGGCCGCGATGCGCGTATCTCTGGTGAGATGGTGCGCAGCTGCGTATGCGGTACGCTCATGGGTATGGGATTCGATGTTATCGACATAGGCTTGGCTTCTACTCCTACTACTGAGTTGGCCGTTACCATGTCAGGCTCATGCGGTGGTATCATCCTTACCGCCAGCCACAACCCCCGTCAGTGGAACGCACTGAAGCTCCTCAACGAGAAGGGTGAGTTCCTCAACGCTACTGAAGGTGCCGAGGTGCTTGCACTCGCTGCTGCCGAGGCATTTGAGTTTGCTGACATTGACCACATCGGTCACTACACCAAGGACGACTCATACGACCAGAAGCATATCGACAGCGTACTCGCTCTCGAGCTCGTAGATGTAGAGGCTATCCGCAAGGCTAACTTCAAGGTGGCTATCGACTGCGTAAACTCTGTAGGTGGTGTAGTACTGCCCAAGTTGCTCAAGCAGCTCGGCGTGGAGACCATCGAGGGACTCTACTGCGAGCCTACCGGTGACTTCCAGCACAACCCCGAGCCTTTGGAGAAGAACCTTACCGACATCATGGGCCTGATGAAGAAGTCGGACCTCGATGTAGCTTTCGTTGTTGACCCCGATGTAGACCGCTTGGCTATCATCGACGAGAAGGGCAACATGTACGGCGAGGAGTACACTCTCGTGACTGTAGCTGACTATATCCTTCAGCACACACCGGGCAACACCGTATCAAACCTCAGCTCTACACGCGCCCTGCGCGATGTTACTCGCCAGTATGGCCTCGAGTACAATGCTTCGGCTGTAGGTGAGGTGAATGTAGTAACCAAGATGAAGGCTACCGGTGCCGTTATCGGTGGTGAGGGCAATGGTGGTGTCATCTATCCCGCCAGCCACTACGGTCGCGACGCTCTCGTAGGTATCGCTCTCTTCCTCACCTATCTCGCCAAGAAGCAGATGACCGTGAGCGAACTCCGCAAGACATACCCCGCTTACTACATGGCGAAGAACCGCATCGACCTCACTCCCGATGTAGATGTTGACGCTATCCTCGTAAAGGTGAAGGAAATCTATGCTAACGAAGAGGTGAACGATATCGATGGCGTGAAGATCGACTTCCCCGACAAGTGGGTACATCTCCGCAAGAGTAACACCGAGCCCATCATCCGCGTATACTCTGAGGCTGGCTCTCCTGAAGAGGCTGAAGCTATCGGCGAGGCTGTGATGAAGGTGGTTTACGACCTCAGCAAGAAGTAATCAGAGCTGTTAGCTATTAGCTGTTGGCTTATACAAACAAAAGGTGCGTCGTCTGACGCACCTTTTGTTTTGTTTGAAGAGACAACTTCGTCTCGCTGTCGGCTTTTAACCATTAGCTAACAGCTAATGGCTAAAAGCTCTTCACCTGAAATGACTTGCAGAGCGATTGCAATCCACAAGATTCACATTTAGGTTTACGGGCTATGCAGGTGTAGCGCCCATGCAGGATAAGCCAGTGGTGAGCAATGGGGACCAATTCGCTAGGAACATAGCGCATGAGCTCCTTCTCTACACTATAAGGAGTAGTGCAACGCGCAGAGACCAAGCCTATGCGGTGGCTCACACGAAACACATGGGTATCGACAGCAAAAGCAGCCTTGCCCCACACAACGGACTGGATTACATTGGCAGTCTTGCGCCCTACTCCTGGCAGGCGTACCAGTTCTTCTAATGTATCGGGGACCTCACCGCCAAAGTCACGCACGAGCATCTGTGCCATCCCCACCAGGTGCTTGGCCTTGTTGTTGGGGTATGACACACTCTTGATATACTCGAATATCACCTCTGGCGTAGCCAGCGCCATAGCTTCGGCAGTAGGATAATCGTACATGAGACGCGGGGTA
>JAFYMV010000267.1 GCA_017548225.1 Bacteroidaceae bacterium
ATGAGAGCTTCTGAACCTGTTATCATAATCTATTACTACCAAAAAACCTTCCTCCACAGGTGAGAAAGGTGTTTTCCAATGTTATAAACTAATACCATTATGATTCTCACTTCTGTCCAATAGTCTCGGATAGAATGTCAACGATGACGACGCGGAGAATCATATTTTCTTTCATTTCTCGTTATTTGGCTGCAAATGTAAATATAAAATCCCGTAATCGCTAATAAAATGTAATATTTTTTTATCAGTTTTGTGTGTTTTTGTTTTTCGGGAGTATGTGTGGCGACAAGATATTGTTATAACTCAATGAGTATGCGTGCGTTAAGTCTCGTTCCCGTGAGATAGTTGGGTACAGCGTAGCGGTGGTTATCGGTGTCGGTAATCCAGTAATATGAGTTGACATTGTTGATGCCGAGCAGGTTGAAGGCATCGAGTCCGAGCCAAATGTTACGGAAATGGCGTTGCCAACCATAGGTGATGGTGCGCTCTTCATTGTTGACGAGGCGGTAGCTCATGCCGATGTCGACGCGGCGGTAGGCAGGCGCGCGGAAAATGAGTCGCTCACGCCCCGAGTGGGGAGGCCCGAAGGGTAATCCGTTGGCATAGGCTGCACGGAGATTCATCTGCCAGCGGTCCGAGCCAGGGAAGTAGTCGGTGAGGCAGAACGAGAGATTGAATCGCTGGTCGGTGGGGCGTGGATACCACTTGCCGTCAATCTTCTCTTCAGTACGCATGATCGAGGCCGTAATCCACGAGTCGGTACCGGGGATAAATTCACCGAAGAACTTCATGTCAAGTCCTGCAGCATAGCCTGAGGCGCAGTTTTCGCCGTAGTAGGTGAGGCGTACATTGTTAACATTATAAGGGATAAGGTTGGAGAGTGCCTTGTAGTATACCTCGCTGGTCAGCTTGAAGGGGCGGTCCCACATGCGGAACTGGTAGTCCATGGCTCCAACTACCTGTATGGAGCGTTGCGACTTGATGTCTCGGTTGAGCCTTACAAATGACGAGCCGGCTGCCTGCACCGTGTCGCGGTACTCCTTGTAGAAGGGACTCTGGTAGTATACGCCTGTGGCAAGGCGGAAGGTAAACTGTTCATTCGCCTCAGGAATGAATCCCACTGATATACGGGGCGATAGGAGCGGCTCATTGTTCCATGTCCAGTATGAAAAGCGCACACCTCCATTGATGACAAAGAGCCCCACATTCGTATGGTGTCGCCAGGTGTCCTGTACGAAAGCAGACAGGCGATGGTTGCGCACCTCATTCTGCGAACGCAGATTGTATATGAGTTCGATGCGCTCGCCCGTATGGGGCAGCGAGTAGCCTGCCGAGTCGCGCATCTCCCATTCGTTGATATCGTCGGCAATCTGCTCCAGCTTATACTCTGTGCCCCACTGCAGTTCGTGCTGTTCTATGGTGTGCTTGCCGCTTACCCCTGCTGACATTACCGAGGCGGTAAGGTAGTTGCGGGCATGCTCCATGTAGGTGCCTACCCCCATGTTCTTCTCCTCATCCACATCGTCGAGCCAGTATTGACTGATGATGTCGAAGGTCTCCTCCTCATCGGTACGGTAACCCGAAAGGTTGAGAGTAACGGCATTGTTGCTGTTGGCGGTATGGGTAAGGCTGAGCGCGCCAAACCAGGTGCGGAACATATCCTTTTCTTGTCCGTCAAAGTATACCTTGAATTCCTTCACATCCTCCAGCGTACCGAACGAGGTGTTGCGGTCAGACGGCTTGAAACGATACCTGTTCTGCGAAATGTTACCGATGAATCCCACCTCCCATTGTTTGGATAGCTGGTAGGTGAGGTAGGTCTGATAGTCTACAAATGCGGGGTCATACTCGCCCTGCGTGTCGAGTGTACCCAGTAGATATTGGCTGGTCTTATAGCGCAGGCTGTGTGTCATGCTCCACCTATTCTCCTTACCTATACCTATATATGCATTGACACCCAGTAGGCTCATCGACAGACTGCTTTCTAATTGAGTGGGGCGTCGGTAAGTGATGTCAAGCACGCTGCTCATCTTGTCGCCATAGCGTGCTTCGAATCCACCCGACGAGAAGCCGATGTTTTCCACCATGTCGGGGTTGATGAACGATAGTCCTTCTTGTTGTCCAGCGCGGATGAGTAGCGGACGGTATACCTCGATACCGTTGACATATACCGAGTTCTCGTCATAGTTACCTCCACGCACATTATAGGTCGTGGACAGTTCGTTTGTGCTGCTCACTCCCGCTTGTGTGGCGATGAACGACTCCACCGAGCCGCCCGACGCATCAGGTGTCAGGCGCATCTTGTCTTGCGATAGGTGCTGCATGCCCCCCGTTTGCCGGCGTGTCTCGCGTATTGTTACACCTTGTAGCGAGGTGTTGGAGTGGGGGAGCATGACATCCATCGTGATTACTCCAGTAGGCTTGTATAGGATGCGTCGGCGTGTCTGATATCCTATCATCGAGAAACTGATTTCCACCGTGTCGGCAGTGGCGATGGCAATCGAGTATTCGCCCTTGAGGTTTGTTGTGGTGCCCTTCATTTGTCGCGCCACCCAGATGTTGGCAATCTCTATGGGGCTACCCGTCTCGTCAGTGATGCGTCCCTTGATGGTAACACCGCTTGCCGGCGTGCTCTCTTGTGCATAGAGCATACCAGTGATGAGGCTCAATAGTAGTATGAATAGGGCTGTCTTTCTCATATATTATATAGGTAACGCGAAAAAATGACAAAGCGTATATGTCAATGGCGATTTTTTTCGTACCTTCGCGCCATTATCAAAAATCTATAAGACATGACAAAGCGTTTTTTCTCATTTTGTATCTGCTTCCTTGCCTTTATGGGCTTGCGTGCAGAGAAGGTGTATGATGCAGCTACCTATGGTATTCACCCCAATACGGGTGCCGATGTAGCAGGACTTGTTGAGCAGATGCTCGCTACTGTGAAGAGTGAAGCTGCAGGTAAGGCTGTTACCGTGCGTTTCGCCCCGGGCCGTTACGACTTCTATCCCGAAAGTGCAGTGCATAGAGAGTATTACATCTCCAACCACGACCAACACAAGGATCGTGCAGTAGGTATTGCCATTGAGGGTTTTGACGGACTCACCCTCGATGGTTGCGGTGCTGATTTTATCTTCCATGGTCGCATGCTCCCCGTGAGTGTAGTAGGTACAAATAAGTGCACGCTGCGTAACTTTAGTATCGACTTTGCTACTCCCCATATTGCACAGGCCGAAGTGATAAAGAACGATGCAGAGGCGGGTATCACTTTCCGCATAGCTCCGTGGGTCAATGCCCGCGTTACCGAGAATGGTAGCTTTGAACATTATGGCGAGGGCTGGGCACATCGTCCTGGCTGGGGCATTCCCTTCGATCCCGCTACACGCCGTATCCTCTACAAGACTGGCGATATAGGTACTCCCGTGAACCAAGTACAGCAGATTGATGAGCGCACCTTCCTTGCTCCTGGCTGGAAGGATAGCCGTCTTCCCGTAGGTGCCATCGTGGCTATGCGCAGCTATGAGCGTCCCTCACCGGGTGTCTTCGTTACTCATGCCACTGATACCCGTTTCGTGAATGTTAAGGTACACTATGCCGAGGGCATGGGCCTCTTGGCACAGATGAGTGAGAATATCACCCTCGACGGCTTCTGCGTGAGCCTTCGTGGCGACGACGATCCCCGCTACTTTACTACTCAGGCTGATGCTACCCACTTCTCGGGATGCAAAGGTAAAATCACTTCAGTGAATGGTCTTTATGAAGGCATGATGGACGATGCCATCAATGTACATGGTACCTATCTCAAAGTAATAGAGCGCGTTGATGACCACACTCTGAAGGGCCGTTATATGCATGGTCAGGCATGGGGCTTCGACTGGGGCTATGTAGGCGATGAGGTGCAGTTTGTGCGTTCCAATACGATGGAGCTCGTAGGTGGCTCTGCCAAGCCCTTCGTAACCACTGTAGCAGAAATCTCTGTGCTTGATGCTCTCTCAGGAGTGCAGACAAATGCTAATAACCAAAAGCAAACAGCTAAGAGCCGCGATGAAATCGCGCAAGGTCTTCACGGTGGCCGAGAGTTCCTCATCCGCTTTGCCGATGCCCTTCCCGCAGAGATTGGTGCTAATGAAGGTTTTGGTATAGAAAACCTCACCTGGACTCCCGAAGTGTACTTTGCCGATAATACCATCCGTAACAACCGCGCTCGTGGTACTCTCTTCAGTACTCCCAAGCGTACCGTAGTGGAGGACAACCTCTTCGATCATACTTCGGGCACTGCCATCCTCCTTTGTGGCGACTGTAACGGTTGGTACGAGACTGGTGCTTGCCGCGATGTCCTCATCCGTCGCAACCGCTTCATTAACTCGCTCACTTGTATGTTTCAGTTCACTAATGCTGTTATCAGCATCTATCCCGAGATACCCAACCTCAATGCGCAGAAGGAGTATTTCCATGGTGGCAAGAAGAACGCTATCCGCATCGTGAACAATGAGTTTGAGAGTTTTGACCACCCTCTTCTCTATGCCAAGTCTATCAATGGCTTGCTGTGGAAGGGCAATACCATCCGTCATAACGAAGACTATGCCCCTTTCCATTGGAACAACAGTAGCGTACTCCTCGAGCGCGCCATCAATGTGAAGATTGACAACACCTTCTATGACCAAGGTAACGAACTAAAGCAGGTGAAGATGATGTTGAAGTAAGGAGTTCAGGAGTCCGGAGTTCAGGAGTTCAGACAAATGCTTAGACTGTGAAAAATAACATGTGCAAGCAAACGACATATTCGTTCGAGAGCGTAGTTGCTTGGCAGAAAGCACACGCATTTACATTGTTGGTATATCGTCTGACTCGTGAGTTCCCGAAAGATGAAACTTTTGGACTTACCTCGCAGTTCCGAAGAGCTGCAGTATCAATAGAAGCCAATATCGCAGAGGGATACAAAAAAATAGGCAAAGCTGATAAACTGCGTTTTTTTAATATATCAGAAGGTAGCTTGGCCGAATGTCATAACTATATCATCTTGGCTAAAGATTTAGGGTATATCGATGGAGAACAACATGAACTCCTCCTCTCATCTCTTAAAGAAACGAGCAGCCTATTAACATCATATTGCAAAGGAATTATTAACAACAATGGAATACAGGATGACTTTCCTGACTTCTAAAATAACAACTTGGAATTAATAAAAACGTCGAGCGAACGAAGATGGGAACCAACGAGCAGACTATTGTCTTCACTCCTAAACTCCTTTACTCCTTCACTCCCAAAAAACA
This sequence comes from Bacteroidaceae bacterium, assembly GCA_017548225.1. Taxonomy (GTDB): domain Bacteria; phylum Bacteroidota; class Bacteroidia; order Bacteroidales; family Bacteroidaceae; genus UBA1189. The sequence goes on from JAFYMV010000267.1 coordinate 5,271, forward strand.
ATATAATGTCCAGAAAGAAAAAAGAACTCCCTCTGTTGGAGCAAGTGACGATAACCGATGTCGCTGCCGAAGGCAAGGCCTTGGCTCGCGTGAATGATATGGTAGTGTTCGTGCCCTATGTGGTACCTGGCGATGTGGTAGACCTTCAGGTAAAGCGTAAGAAGCACAGCTATGCTGAAGCCGTAGCGGTCAAGTTTCACGAGTATTCTCCCCTGCGTAGCGAGCCCTTCTGCAAACATTTCGGCATATGTGGAGGTTGCAAGTGGCAGTGTCTCAAGTACGAGGAGCAGTTGCGCTACAAGCAGAAGCAGGTGACAGACAACCTCGTGCGCATCGGTAAGGTAGAGCTCCCCGAGATCTCACCTATTTTGGGCTCTGAGCAGACTGAGCGTTACCGCAATAAGCTCGAGTTTACCTTTAGCAACAAACGCTGGCTCACTCAAGAAGAGGTCGACAAGGATTTTAAGTACGACCAGATGAATGCCGTAGGCTTCCATATTCCTGGAGCCTTTGATAAGGTGCTCGCCATTGACGAGTGTCATCTCATGGACGATATCTGCAACCGCATCCGTAACGGCGTGCGCGACTATGCTTACGAACATGGCTATACCTTCTTTGACCTTCGTTCACAAGAGGGAATGCTCCGCAATATGATGATAAGAAGAGTTGAAGCTTCCTCTATCCCCTCCCAAGGAGGGGAACTTGGCTCCGCAATGTCTGAATCACCCCTCCTTGGGAGGGGCAGGGGGGAGGTCCCAGGTCTCATGGTCGTGATGCAATTCAAGATCGTAGCTCCTGAAGAGGAGTCGCAAATGTTGCAACTCTTGCAGTTCATGGCCGATACATGGCCCGAGATTACCTCGCTCATCTATGTCATCAATAATAAATGCAACGACACCATCGGTGATTTGCCTATCCATGTATTCAAGGGCGACGACCATATCATCGAAGAGATGGAGGGCCTCAAGTTCAAGGTGGGTCCCAAGTCGTTCTACCAGACCAACAGTCGCCAGGCCTATAACTTGTATAAGGTGACGCGTGAGTTTGCAGGCCTCACAGGCAACGAACTCGTCTACGACCTCTATACCGGTACCGGTACCATTGCCAACTTCGTGTCGCGCAAGGCCCGCCAGGTGGTTGGTATCGAGTATGTGCCCGAGGCTATCGAGGACGCCAAGGTCAACTCCGCCCTCAACGGCATTGACAACACCCTTTTCTTTGCTGGCGATATGAAGGATATCCTCAATCAAGAGTTCATCAACCAGTATGGTCGCCCCGATGTCATCATCACCGACCCACCTCGTGCCGGCATGCATGGTGATGTCATTGACACCATCCTCTTCGCCGAGCCCAAGCGCATTGTCTATGTGAGTTGTAATCCCGCCACACAAGCCCGC
>JAFYMV010000268.1 GCA_017548225.1 Bacteroidaceae bacterium
CCCGTGCAAGTCTATACTAAAAATTTCGCATACACCCTCCTTCGTATCTTTTGGGTGAATCCTATCATCAAGCTGTCATTGCGCCGCTTCGTGGTAAAGGGTAAGGAGAATCTGCCCAAAGATGGAGCAGTTATCATCGGTTGTAACCATACCAGCGCTTTGCTCGACCCGCTGGTTATCTTGCGAGCACAGAATCGCGGCACCGTCTTTATGACCCGCGCCGACATCTTCCGCAAGCCCTTCTTGCAGAAGGTGTTCACCTTCCTTCGTATGCTCCCTATCTTCCGCATCCGCGACGGCTACGCTGCCGTAAAGCAGAATGAGGAGATCATTGCCAAGTGTGGCGATGTATTGCAGCATGGATATCCTTTGGCTCTCTTCCCTGAGGCTACACACCGCCCCAAGCATTCACTATTGCCCTTGAGTAAGGGTATCTTCCATATCGCCCTCGAGGCGAACAAACGCTTCGGTCATGAGCGTCCCGTATACATCGTACCTATGGGATTGGAGTATGCCAAGTACTTTGACTACCGCTCTACTGTGGTGGCAACCTACGGTGAGCCTATCAATGTTACCGAGTTTGTACGCCAGCATGAGGAAGAGGTTACTCCTGCCCGCTTGCTCGCCATGCTGCGCGAGGAGCTCGCCACACGCATGAGCAAACTCATTGCTTATGTGCCCGACACGGAGGACTATGACGCACAGTGGGAGCTTACCAAACTCTGCACTGCACAGGAGAGTCCCATATCGCCCTCGCAGCGATTGAGAACAAATCAGGCTGTCATCAAGCACTTGGTAGAGAAGAAGGAGAGCGAAGCTCCCGAAGTAACTGCTGCCCTCTATGCCGATGCACTCGCCTTCCAGAAGGAGCGTCGCGCACGCGGCATACACCCCTCATCTACCAGTCATAAGTTGCCCTTGATGCCGGCTATCGGCAATACCATAGTGCTCCTCTGCGCATTGCCCTACTACCTTTGCTGCGCTATCACCATGCTGCCTGCATGGGTGGTATCAAACATCATCGTGGGTAAGCTCAAGGACAAGGCCTTCAATAATACAGCACGACTCGGTGTTAATCTTGCGTTGTGCGGGCTGCTGGTAATCATCTGGGGTATCGTAGCCTTGTGTACTCTGCCGCTGATACCGGCATTGCTTGCCATTGCATTGCTCATCCCTGCTATGGCATTCTTCTATGACTACAACACCTTTGCACGCCACACCTTGTCAGACTGGCGTTGGGCGTTCAACAAGCAGCTCCATGCCCCCTTGCAAGATTTGTTGAAGCGCTGCAAATAAGTATATATATAATAAGGTAAAGGAGTATCATTAAGACCAATCAGTAAAATTAGCATACAAATGAAAAAATTCACCTGCGTACAGGATATAGGCAACTTGCACGATGCCGTTGCCGAGGCACTCGCCATCAAGAAGGACCGCTTTGCTCATGTGGAGTTGGGTCGCAATAAGACACTCATGATGATATTCTTCAACTCATCGCTCCGCACTCGTCTCAGTACACAGAAGGCGGCGATGAACTTGGGTATGAATGTTATCGTGCTCGATGTGAATCAAGGTGCATGGAAGCTCGAGACCGAGCGTGGCGTCATCATGGATGGCGACAAGGCCGAGCATCTGTTAGAGGCTATCCCCGTAATGGGCTCGTACTGCGATATCATCGGTGTGCGCTCTTTCGCTGGTCTCACCAATAAGGCCGACGACTATGAGGAGCGTGTCATCGAGCAGTTTATCCGCTACTCAGGCCGCCCCGTATTCAGCATGGAGGCTGCTACACGCCACCCCTTGCAGAGCTTTGCTGACCTCATCACTATCGAGGAGCATAAGCGCACCGAGCGTCCTAAAGTGGTACTCACTTGGGCTCCGCATCCCAAGGCATTGCCACAAGCTGTGCCCAATTCATTCGCCGAGTGGATGAATGCTACCGACTACGACTTCGTGATTGCTAACCCCGAAGGCTATGACCTCGCTCCCGAGTTTGTGGGCAATGCCAAGGTTACTCACGACCAGGATGAGGCGTTGCGCGGTGCCGATTTTGTATATGCCAAGAACTGGTCGGCTTATGAGGATCCCAACTACGGACAGGTGCTCTCAAAGGATCGCTCATGGACTATCACAGAGGAGAAGATGGCGCTCACTAACAACGCCTTCTTTATGCACTGTCTGCCCGTACGACGCGGTATGATTGTTACCGACGAGGTCATCGAGGCTCCCACAAGCCTTGTCATCCCCGAAGCTGCCAACCGCGAGATTTCAGCTACTGTAGTACTTAAGCGACTGTTGGAGAACCTATGATTAAGGTGGTGAAAATTGGCGGCAATGTCATTGATGATGCCGCAGCGCTTACTCGCTTCCTGGAAAAGTTTGCAGCTATGGAGGGCCCCAAGATGCTTATCCACGGTGGAGGCAAGCTTGCCACACGCCTGAGCGCACAACTCGGCATAGAGACACAGATGATTGACGGACGCCGCGTGACCGACCGCGATACACTCGATGTAGTGACCATGGTGTATGCTGGGCTCGTCAACAAGCAGATTGTGGCTCGCCTCGGCCTGATTGATAATTATTTTTACAGTTGCATTAATAAGTCTATCACTGATACTTCCTCCTGAAAAATATGTATCTATTAAATCATTAGCTCCATTTACGAGCTTTATTTTAAATTCATTTATCTTAATTTTCATAATATATACTATTTATTTTCCTTCAATTTCTTATAATCATTAAATGTCATATCTGAATAGTTCTGAATGTAATCTGCAATTTCAGACAGATTCTTTCTGTCCTCATTAGCTTTAGTTCTATTATAGTTATCTATAATGTCCATCATTCTTTTGACTCTTTGAACTATTTCTTGCTTATTATTGAGTTTCCATTTTATAGAAATCATTATTTCGTTCTGTATATCCTGTTGCATCATAGCATTAAGCTGTGTAAATTCCTGGTCTGTACTTAATGCTTCTGCTACATCAGCGTCAAGTGTTTTTAAAGCATTATCGAAATCTCCTATCCAATCTTTTTGAGTAGGCTCTTGTTGTCTGCTTTGCTGCATTTGTTGATACTGCATCATTACAGTATCAAGCTGCTTTTTAATATCTGGTTCTGTATATTCCTGTCTTGGTACAATATTACTATATAGTAAAGGGTCTGTAGACCCAAATACAAAGTTATTCATAATATAACAGTTCTATTTAGGGGAGGGGAAAATTTTCCCCTCCCAGGTTTAAAGGTTAATACTTGTGTTAAGCTCCAGTCTGTGCAGGTTGTGGGTTACAAGGATTGAAACTTGCATAAC
>JAFYMV010000037.1 GCA_017548225.1 Bacteroidaceae bacterium
ATGGAAGGTTCCCTCCGTGTCAGGCGCAAGGAGCTTGCGGCGCACCTCATGGGCGATGATGCCCATGTTGAGGCGGAGATTGATCTCGACGCAGGGATGTATTCTAAATTGAGAATTAACAACTGCGTTGTTGAGCTTCGGCTGCGCTCGCTGAAAGAGTTCAAGCAAGCTTGACTCTTGCTCGCTGGCACGAAACGAAGTTCGCTGGCCGAAGGGAAAAGCAACCTTGAGAGTTGAAAGTTGACAATCGGCCTTTCGCACCACCATCATATCGATGCCGAAGTAGAGCGGGTGCTTGATAGTGTCCCATTCGGTGGGTATGATATGGGTGCTATGGCTGATAATCCAGTCGCGCACCTCGTGTAGGGCAAAGTGGGGGATATATTGGGCGAGTCGGTTCTCAATCTCCTCGTCTGCCAAAAGCAGGTTGCTCTCGTAGCGGCCGTGGTGGTTGGTGTTGAAGAGCGAGTAGCCGATGAAGCGGCATTTCTCGCCATCGATGCAGAACTCCATGGCGAAGTCTTGCACCTTATCATAAAAGGGCTCGGCAGTGAGGTAGCCATGGCGCTTGATGAGGGCGTTGATCCAATTCTTCACCTTGCTTAAGGAGGGTGATGACGAGGCAACCCGCTGAAAGTTTTCGTTATCGTTATCGTCTTCGTTCATATTCACATGCCTCAGTCCCTTGCCGCTGCTTGAGAGTGGATCTTTGAGGATGATGTGCCCGTGCTGTGTGGTATAAGCGGCTATGTCGTCAATGCTGTGTGCGAGGATGCTCTCGCCGGTGTATGGACCATCGGGGTGATCGGCGTGGAACGCGCGGAGCAGATGATGGGCCGATTGGCGCTCCGAGCATGTGCGCAGCTTTGTTAGGGCTTCGTCTGTGGGAAGCATGTCGCTAGCAATACCCATGCGTAGCAGATGGCTCTTTATGGCGTGGTCCCAGCCCCACACCATGATATCCTCGTCGTCCATAACCTCGAGGAGTGGGGTGAGGTCACGTGCCATCTCGCGGATATTCCTCGGGGCAATGAAATGGCGGTCGCCATTGGCAAGCGCCATATCGTGCTCGGGGTTGAAGACTTTGATATTGTTCATGATGCGAAGATAATAAAACTTTTTCGTAAATTTGCAATGTTGGGATTGCAAAATATAAAAACATTGTGTAACTTTGCCGTTCGGAATCTAATTGTCGAAACTAAAACTATTTTATGGAGGCATTCTACAAGACACACGAATACTTGTTGGCGCATACGGAAGCACCTGTGCGTCGTGCATTGATGGACGAGATTGACTGGAACGATCGTCTGATAGGTATCAAGGGTACTCGTGGAGTGGGTAAGACCACATTCCTTATTCAGTATGCGCAGGAGCGTTTCCGCAATGACCGCTCATGCCTGTATGTGAATATGAATAATTTCTACTTCCAGGGTAAGAGTTTGGTGGAGTTTGCTGAGGAGTTTATTCGTCGTGGAGGTAAGGTGCTGCTCGTGGACCAGGTGTTCAAGATTCCCAACTGGAGCCACCAGCTGCGCGAGTGTTACGACCGCTTCCCCTCGTTGAAGATCGTGTTTACCGGTACTTCGGTGATGCGACTCAAAGATGAGAACCCTGAGTTGAACGGTATCGCTAAACCTTATAACTTGCGCGGACTCTCGTTCCGTGAATACTTGAATCTGAAGACAGGTAACAACTTCCGCAGCTACACGCTGGAGGAGATTCTGACCAATCATGAGCAGATAGCTCGCACGATATTGCCTAAGGTAAGCCCCAATGCTTTCTTCCAGAACTACTTGCATCATGGCTTCTATCCTTTCTTCTTGGATAAGCGTAACTTCTCGGAGAATCTGCTGAAAACGATGAATGCCATGATTGAGGTGGATATCCTCATCGTACAGCAGATGGAGCTGAAATATTTGGCGAAAATAAAAAAACTGCTCTACTTGTTGGCGGTCAATGGTCCTGCAGCACCCAATGTGAGTAAGCTGGCTGCAGCGATAAACACCTCACGTGCTACGGTGATGAACTATATCAAGTACTTGGCTGATGCACGACTGATCAACATGGTGTACAACCCCGGCGAGGCGTTTCCCAAGAAGCCAGCCAAGATTATGTTGCACAATACGAACCTCGTGTATAGTATCTATCCCGTAAAGGTGGAGGAGAAGGATGTACTTGAAACTTTCTTGGCTAACTCGCTGTGGAAAGATCACCGAGTGAGCAAGGCTAACAAGGGATTGTCGTTCATCGTGGATGGCAACATGCAGTTCCGCGTGTGCACCGAAGGATTGAAAAAGAAAAACAACCCGAATATCTATTACGTTATGCAGAAGCGTGAACTGGGCCGTGGAAATGAGATTCCCTTGTGGCTCTTCGGGTTCTTGTATTGATAAATATAAAAGATATAAAATAGGTATATAGTAAAGAGATTAAATAGTTTAATTGTAAATCATAAAGCTATGGCTAAGCAAAAGAAATTTATCACCTGTGACGGTAACCAGGCAGCTGCACATATCTCGTATATGTTCTCTGAGGTAGCAGCTATCTATCCTATCACCCCGTCATCAACAATGGCTGAGTATGTCGACGAGTGGGCTGCTCAGGGCCGTAAGAATATCTTCGGCGAGACAGTGCTCGTACAGGAAATGCAGTCCGAGGGCGGTGCCGCGGGTGCCGTACACGGTTCACTCCAGGCAGGCGCGCTGACCACTACATACACCGCATCGCAAGGTCTCTTGCTGATGATCCCTAATATGTATAAGATTGCCGGTGAGTTCCTCCCCTGCGTATTCCACGTATC
>JAFYMV010000038.1 GCA_017548225.1 Bacteroidaceae bacterium
ATCGAAAGAGGCTTCGGCCACCACGGGAATGCCATGGGCACCATTGACTACGCGATTATCAGTCACCGACACCGTTGTCACCGAAAGTCCGGCACGACGCATCACATCAACAGGGGCGAGGGCCTCAATCTCTTCGAAGCCGTCGGCAAGGAATACATACATTGTCTTCATACGTGTACTCTATGGATTGTTATGGGAGCAAAGGTAATAATTCTAAAACACAAGTTGCCATTTATGGCCAAAAAAGTAGCTATCAATGCTCATTCTCTCACCGAAAAAGTGTAATTTTGTAGTCAAATAGGACTATCAACTATGAAACAACAATCACAAGTGATATTCGAGCGCAACTCGGTGGAGTTTGTTACCGTGGCTGCCGAGTACTGTGCTTTCATCGAGCGCTGCGAGGGGCAGAAGCGTGCCGAGTTCGTGGACACACTGCTCAAGATACTACCCCTACTCTATATTAAGGCATCGATGTTGCCCGAGTGCGAGGTGATGGGCGAGGATGGACTTGAAGCTTTCGTCACCGAAGACGACTACGAGGTGATACGCATCAATCTGCAGGAGGTAATGGCCGACCGTGATGACTACCTCGACGTGTTCGTAGAGGAGATGAAGTACAGCGACACTCCCATACGCAAGAGCATTGCCGAGGACTTGGCAGATATCTACCAAGTGGTAAAAGACTTCGTGTGCCAGTTCCGCAGCGGACTCAACGAAACCATGCACGACGCCTTGGCACAGTGCCGCGAGCACTTCATGGAGTATTGGGGCCAGACGTTGGTAAACACCATGCGCGCCTTGCACGAGGTGAAGTATTCTAAGAACGAAGACGAAGACGATAACGCTGACGACGCAGAGTATTAAAATGATTGACATTAAGAGCAACATAGCCAAGGCCGACATTGCCCAGATGCCCAACGAGCTCTTCGAGGGGCGCATCATCGTGATACACGCCTTGGCCGATGTAGAGAAGGCTGTCAACTACCTCAAGGGATTCCCCATCGTGGGCATCGACACCGAGACTCGCCCTAGCTTTGCCAAGGGCAAGACCTACGAGGTATCATTGCTTCAGCTATCTACCGAAGACACCTGCTTCCTCTTCCGCCTCAACTATATAGGTATGCCCAAGGCACTTGTTGACCTCCTGCAAGTCAGCCGACAGCTCAAAGTAGGGCTCTCCCTGCGCGACGACATACAGAATCTCAACCGCAAGCACAAGTTCGAGCCCCGAGGGTTTCTCGACCTGCAGCACTACGTGAAAGAGATGGGCATCGAGGCGCAGAGCCTGCAAAAGATATATGCCCTACTCTTTGGCAAGAAGATCTCCAAGTCGCAACGCCTCACCAATTGGGAAGCCGATGTGCTCACCGACCGCCAAAAGGGCTATGCCGCCACTGACGCGTGGGCATGCGTACGCATTTATAAATATATGGAGGAGCTGAAGCGTGGACAGGGATTCCGCGTAATAGGAGCCCCTCTAAATTGAGAATTGAAAATTGAAAGTTAGCCATCCGGTTGAAACTTTTCACTCTTAACTTAACAAACATGTATAACACAGTACACTTAAAAAAAGGAAAAGAAGAGTCACTGGGGCGTTTTCATCCCTGGGTATTCTCTGGCGCCATACACCATATTGACGGTACACCCGAAGAGGGGGACGTGGTGCGCGTAGTCAGTGCTGACGGCAAATTCTTGGCCGTAGGTCACATACAGATAGGTAGCATCGCCGTGCGCGTGCTCTCATTTGAGGACATCACCATTGACGGATGCTTCTGGAAGCAACGCCTCGCCGCAGCCTACGACGTACGCAAGAGCATCTTCCCGCAGTGGTCAAAGGGCAATGGACAGTTGACCAACGCTTTCCGTCTCGTTCATGGTGAGGGCGACGGACTGCCTGGCCTTGTCATCGACGTATATGACCGCACTGCCGTGATGCAGGCTCACTCGGTGGGTATGCACGTGAGCCGTAATGAGATTGCCGAGGCATTGGCCGAGGTGCTCGACGGCATTGTCGACAACATCTACTACAAATCAGAGACTACCCTTGCCTACAAGGCTTCAGAGGATGGCGGCAATGGTTTCCTCAAAGGCGGTTTAGCTACCGCCAGCGATATTGCCACAGAAAACGGGCTGAAGTTCCATGTGGACTGGCTGGGTGGACAGAAGACGGGCTTCTTCGTTGACCAACGCGAGAATCGCGCCTTGCTCGAGCGCTACTCGCACGGCCGCAAGGTGCTCAATATGTTCTGCTACACCGGAGGGTTCTCTTTCTATGCCATGCGAGGCGGTGCCGAGTTGGTTCACTCCGTAGATTCATCATCACGCGCCATTGACATCACCCGCGCCAACGTGGAACTGAACTTCCCCGGCGACGCACGCCATGAGGCCTACGCAGAAGATGCCTTCAAATATCTCGACCGTATGGGCGACCAGTATGACCTCATCATCCTCGACCCTCCCGCCTTTGCCAAGCACAAGGATGCTTTGCGTAATGCGCTCATGGGCTACCGTAAGCTCAATGCCAAGGCTTTCGAGAAGATACGCCCCGGCGGAATCCTCTTCACCTTCTCCTGCTCACAGGTGGTGACGAAGGACAACTTCCGCACAGCGGTCTTCACCGCAGCAGCCATGTCGGGACGCCGCGTACGCATACTGCATCAGCTCACTCAGCCTGCCGACCACCCCGTAAGCATATACCACCCTGAGGGCGAGTATCTTAAGGGATTGGTACTCTACGTGGAATAGTCATTTTGCCAACCGCTGTTTGCAGTTTTCAGCCCAAGCAAACAAAAAGGTGTAAAAGAAGCATAATTCATGTTTTTTCTGCACCTTTTTTCGTTCTCTACACTTGCAGATACGTAAATAACCCGTACCTTTGCACTGTGTTTTTCATGGTATTAGATTTTTAAAGTTGGAAGATTGGTCGTCGGGATGACGACCTTCTTTTTTTATATAGATTCACTACAACATTATAAAAAATAATAGCGTGGCGTGCCACATGACATGCCCGCTATTATTATGCGCTAACAGTTCTTATTCCGAAACCTTAAGCAATGCACCTGTAACAGGATCAAGAACAATCTTTATAGTCTTCTTCTTTGTAAGCAATGTACTAGAGAGAGTCTCAGTCCTACCCAACTGTCCCAAAGCCAATATTTCTTCAGCAAGCACCTGGGTATTGGTATAAACCTTCACTTCAGCCTTACCCGGAATATTATAAACTAATCCGTCCTGAAGATTTTCATTCTTCCCCTTCTTGCTTTTAGCAGATTCAGCCATAGCCTCTGCTGTGGGCTCAGGAACAGAAAGCTTACACTTCACATCAACATAAATGGGAGCACCTGCAAGATCATCACCATGGAGCAAACCAAGTTTACGAGAGAAACGTCCTAAAACAATACGCTCCGCACTACCCTCGGGCATTATCTGATAAGTATATGTAGACGTTTCAGTAGTGGTAGAACCGATGAACATCTGCGTAAAGGCTTCTTCCTGCTCTTGCAATCCTGTAAGAATAATCTGCAATGACTCAGCATCTTTGGGCATGTACTCATTCTGACCACGAACGATAAGATTCCTACTCTCGCGAATGTTATATATCTCCTTGGCTACAAGTTCGGCTAGTTTGGCCTTGGAACCTGCAATAAGCATCTCCTCTGTCATATAGGAACGAGATGATAAAACCTTGTTCCCTGAAGCCTCAGGAAGCACTCCGGACTGCACTGGAAGTGAAGCTGAAGAAGAAGCATTAATCGCATGAAGAATGCCGGACTCTGTCATGGTTACCATAGGAGCAATGCTATTAGGAGCAAAAAGGATATGATACAACTTACTTTCATCGGGGAAGCCCACAGTGGACAGGGAAACGGACTTTATGGTATAACTCACATCCTCCTTATTGGACACATTGTTGATACGCAAATAGCGATCAGCATATTGATATAGTTCACCAGGAACATAGACAGACTTCTCTGTAGTGATACTAACATTGATGGCGGTCTTTGGCAAATAGTATGCGACACCTTCGGTAGAGACTCCTGGGACGTAGGTCGTGATGGTTGTTTGCGCCTTTGCCATTATACTGCAGAGGAGTATAAGGAATGCTGTGGTTTTTAATTTCATACTAATCAAGACTTTTATTCTTTTCATGCTGTAAAGTTAGTGCATTTTTCTCGTAAGTTCTATACTTTAACTTTTTTTCAACGATATTTCCCCTTTTATAGAAAAAACAAAGTAAAGATTTGCAACAAATCAGTAGAATTTCCCTAATTTTGTAGAAATTTCGTGTAGTAGGGAGTAATAAAACCAAGCAAAAGGCCATTGGTCCAAATCCTCGAGACACCACCTAGCAAAGGTACAAACAGATAAAATATACAATATAAGCCTTATGTTGAACATCGTAATTTTCGGAGCTCCGGGCTCAGGCAAGGGAACATATAGTGCCCGTTTGGTAGACACTTTCAAGTTAGACCACATCTCTACCGGTGATGTATTGCGTGCAGAGATTAAGAACGGTACAGAGCTAGGCAAGATTGCTCAAGGATACATCGACAATGGTCAGCTCATCCCCGATGAACTGATGATTAGTATCCTTGCTAGCGTATATGACAGCTTTAAGGGTAGCAAGGGCGTAATCTTCGACGGTTTCCCTCGTACCATCGCACAAGCTGAAGCCTTGAAAAAAATGCTCGAAGAACGTGGTGAGACAATCTCTGCTATGATTAACCTTGAAGTAAGCGAAGAAATCTTGATGGCTCGCTTGCTCCGCCGTGCGACACTTGAAGGACGTGCCGATGACAATGAAGAGACCATCAAGAAGCGCTTTGCCGTATACCACAACCAAACAGCCCCGCTCATCGAATGGTTCAAAGGAGAAGGGGTTTTCAAAGGCTTCACCTATACGGACGAGTTAGGACTCGAAGGCATGGTGGAGAAGATTACCGAATATGTAAATACGATTGTATAAGCCGTGGCAGAAACTAATTTTGTCGATTACGTAAAGATCTACTGCCGCTCAGGTAAGGGTGGCCGTGGTAGCACACACATGCGCCGCGTGAAGTACAACCCCAACGGAGGTCCCGATGGCGGTAATGGTGGCCGTGGCGGACATATCATCTTGCGCGGCAACCGTAACTATTGGACATTGCTCCACCTTCGCTACGACCGTCACGCCTTTGCTGGGCATGGGGGTAACGGTTCAAAGAATAAAAGTAGCGGCAAGGATGGCGAGGATAAGATTATAGAAGTACCATGCGGCACTGTAGTATACAACGCCGAAACGGGAGCATACCTATGCGACATCACTGAACATGGACAGGAGGTCATTCTCCTCCGTGGAGGCCGTGGAGGCCTAGGTAATTTCAACTTTGCCACCCCCACCCGTCAAGCGCCACGCTTCGCACAGCCTGGCGAACCCATGCAGGAGCTCAC
>JAFYMV010000039.1 GCA_017548225.1 Bacteroidaceae bacterium
CGTTGAAGCGACGGCGTGGGCGCTCCTCCTCGCGTTTCATGCCGAAGGTGCGTGCTGCACGCTCCTCACGCTCGCGCAAGGGGCGACGCTCTGCTGTGGGGCGCTCGCTCTTGTCAAGTTCCTCACCATTTTCGCGGAACTCCTTGAATTTGCCATCAAACAACTCGTACTTGCGGAACTCGCAGGGCAGAGCGCCATTGAAGAAGGGAATGATGACTGAAGCCTTCAAACCAATCTTATCGAAACACTCTTTACGATAGCTCAACACCCAAGCATCGTTACCTTTGAAGGCATGCTTCAGGCGCTCACCGATAGTACGATACAGCCCTAAGAGGTCATCGGTAGTAATGCGCTCGCCATAAGGGGGATTGGTCACCATGATAGCTTTCTCGGCAGGCTCTACAAAATCGGCTACATCGCGATGCTCGATGGTGATGTCTTTGGTCAGTCCAGCAGCACGCACATTGTTGGTGGCGATATTTACAGCTTTCCAGTCGATGTCGTAGCCGTAGATGTGGTGGATAAACTCGCGTTCGGCAGAGTCGTCATTGTATATCTCGTCAAACATCTCTTGGTCAAAATCGGCCCATTTCTCAAAGGCAAACTCCTTGCGGAAAACTCCTGGAGCAATGTTGCGGGCGATGAGGGCAGCCTCGATGGGCAACGTGCCCGAACCGCACATGGGGTCGATGAAGTCGCATTCTCCCTGCCATCCTGTCTGCAATATCATACCTGCAGCCAACACCTCATTGAGCGGAGCCTCTACAGCCTCTTGGCGGTATCCACGGCGGTGGAGCGACTCGCCCGATGAGTCGAGCGACAAGGTGCAACGCTCCTGTGCGATATGTATGTGGAGTGTGATGTCAGGGTTGGTTACCTGTACTGAAGGTCTCTTACCCTCCTTCTCGCGGAAATAGTCGGCAATGGCATCCTTCACGCGGTAAGCCACGAACTTTGAGTGACGGAACTCATCGCTGTAAACCACCGAATCAACGGCAAAGCTGGTGTTCACATTCATATAATCTTCCCACTTGATGCGTTTCTTTACAATGTCGTAGATTTCATCGGCATCCTTGGCGTTGAAGTGCAGGATGGGTTTGAGGATACGGATTGCTGTGCGCAGATGGAAGTTTGCGCGATACATCATCATCTTGTCACCGGTAAACGATACCATGCGGCGACCTATTTGTATGTCGTCAGCTCCCAGTTCGGTAAGTTCCTTTGCCAGAATCTCTTCCAGTCCTTGGAAGGTCTTGGCGATGAGTTCAAAAGTCTTCACTGTTGTATATATTTGTATTTCTGTATTTCTTATTTGTTTTATGCCCAAAGGTTACCCCATTCGCGGCGCTTCGTTGCAAAATCCTCTTCATAGTCTCCTTTCGAATCAGAGTTGATGGGAAGGCTCATCGCAAGCATTCTGCAAGGCTCAATATCTATACTGTCAATCTGGGGCTTTATATATACCTTCTTTGTCATATTGCTTTTCCTTAATTATTGGATGATAATTTTTCTTCCTCCTCTGATGTATATGCCTGGTGTGGGTTGGGTGACCGCTCGTCCTTGCAAGTCGTAGATGATATCTTCGGATATATGGGTAATGTGTGCAATTTCTGTTTCGTCATTTTCGCGATGAATGACAAATGCTGAGACATTCTGTTCCGTTGGCACTTGCAGATAGGCTTTGTTAGCCTTTGCGGTAAATCCCTCTTCTGTAGTGGTTTGAGGAATGTAGAATCCTACCTCGCCATTTTTTGCATTCAAGGCATAGTAAGTGTAGCTGTCGGTCGGGATTATGGTCTCTTCTGCAAAACCTATTAACTGATTCGTAGAACGAATAGTCTCCTCCTTATCATTCGAGGCGGTAGTATAGGTGAGTATGCAGGTTGTATTTGGTGTAGAGGTTATGATAACTCCTACGCTATCAGGAACGATGTCTCCTATTGGTGTTAGGTAGGCCATATCACCTTCAGTAGTGCAATAATAGGCAGTGCTTCCAGTGGGGACTTTTGCTGGCATATCAAGATAGAGCGAAGCGTAACCATGGCTGTTGATGGGTATTTCGTGGGTGATTTCGTATTCGGTCGGAGATATCATGCCAGGCACGCTATAATAGTTATCTAAATTCCCTTTTATCAGTAGTTGTTTACCTCGTAAATAGGGGAAATCTTTAAGGTTGATTTGCTCGCGTACTTGGCTACCTGTAGGTAATTGAATGGGAACATGTGCGTCTGCATCTCCTATCACAATGTTTTCATTGCTTGTGAAGTTGGAGGTTGTGATATTACTTGCTGTATTCTTACAAGTGCCATATATTCTCCCTTTTACCCACTTGTTTGTCATCGGTTTTGTGAACCATCCCATCTCTGCCACCTCTGCTGGCGTATAAGGCTTTTCCTTAGTTCCATCATTAGGTACTGATGGTTCTGTTGGCTCCGAAGGTTCTACAGGCTCTGAGGTATCTGGATTGTCATCAGGTTCTTCTCCTCCTTCATTATTTTCCTCGTCATTACTATCGTCGCTGATATAGGTAATTGACATGGATTTGATGCGAATTTGATTGTCTCCTTTTACATCAAGTTTGAAGCGAGTGAAATTATGGTTTTGGAATGATACTGTATAATCCCACCAAGAAGGGTAATCCACATTAACATTTTTTACTAACGTCCAATTTTCGTTGTTTGTGCTGCCGTAAACCTCAAGGATGTCTCCTCTTTTTTCATACGCAGCATTGAATGTCATCTGTGTGATTGGTCCAGAGAGCGATGCTGAGATGACAAAACCATTATGTGTGGTGCTTGAATATATGCGTAGCTCCTCGGTGAAATGACATTCGGTGGTGTAAATGATAAGTCCCTCGCCTAAGTCGTGCTCTTCATTATTGGCATACTGGTTCCCGGGCGTAAAGTCTTCGAAAGTTACACTAATGGTTTTTGTATTCTCTGCCAATACGTTCATGGCCATAAGAATGCATCCCAAAATGGTTAGCATTTTCTTTTTCATAATTATCCTAATTTATTTGTCAAGGAATCTATACCGCATGTTTGACATGCACAAACCACCAGTATGTTGCAAATTTAATAGTATTTTTTTATTTCTTATGCATATTTTTACACCTTTAGGTGTAGCAATAGCAATAATTAGTACTTTTATTCTTGTCGTAGAGATTTATTTCCTTGTTTTTATTATCTTCGCAGCGCATAATTAACACTACTCATACTATGGTTCTCAACTATATTTGGATAGCTTTCTTCCTCGTTGCCTTTGCAGTGGCACTTGTGCGCCTTATATTTTTTGGCGATACAGAGGTGTTTCCTGCCATCATGAATTCCACTTTTTCATCAGCAAAATCAGCATTTGAGATATCGCTTGGTCTCACAGGAGTGCTATCTTTATGGCTCGGCATTATGCGCATTGGCGAGAAGGGTGGGGTAGTCAATATTGTTGCTCGCTGGCTGGCTCCCGTATTTTCGAAGATATTCCCAGATATCCCTAAAGGCCATCCAGTGACAGGCACTATCTTTATGAACTTTGCTGCCAATATGCTGGGCCTCGACAATGCCGCCACACCTATGGGGCTGAAGGCGATGGAGCAGCTGCAGGAGCTGAACACGGAGAAGGATACCGCCACCAATCCCATGATCATGTTCCTCGTACTCAATACCTCGGGCCTGACGCTCGTGCCTATCAGCGTCATGGTATACCGTGCTCAGATGGGGGCAGCGCAGCCTACCGATGTATTTGTACCCATACTCCTCGCCACTTTCTTCTCTACTGTGGTAGGACTCATCATCACCAGTCTGTACCAACGCATCAACCTTTTCAACCGCACATTGCTGTTCTTCCTTGGCGCCTTGTGCTCGTTGGTAGCGCTGATTATCTGGGGCTTTAGCGCCATGCCGCGCGAGCAGATGGATGTGGTGTCATCCACCTTCGCCAATGTGTTCCTCTGCGCCATTATCGCCTGCTTCATCATTGCCGGTATGCGCAAGAAAATCAATGTATACGACACCTTTATTGAGGGAGCCAAAGAGGGATTCCAGACGGCTGTGCGCATCATTCCCTACCTTGTGGCGGTACTCGTGGCCATCGGCGTGTTCCGTGCTTCGGGAGCGATGGATTTTCTTATCGACGGTATTGCCTGGTGTGTAGCGCTCATCGGTGGAGACACCGAGTTTGTCGGTGCCCTGCCTACTGCACTGATGAAGCCCCTCAGCGGCAGCGGTGCACGCGGTCTTATGGTCGATGCCATGACCACCTATGGTGCCGACTCCTTCGTGGGCCGTCTCGCCTGTCTCTTCCAAGGGGCTACAGACACCACCTTCTATATCCTTGCCGTATATTTCGGCAGTGTAGGCATCCGCAAGACCCGTCACGCCGTTACCTGCGGTCTTCTTGCCGACCTTGCTGGCATCATCTCGGCCATCTTCATCTGCTACCTTTTCTTCGGGTAGATATGAACAATTCTTATAACTACATGACATTTCATTGGCTAATTGTTATGGGAATCATGCTTTTTTGTAACTTTGTCGCGTAATTGTTAACGATATAATCGATATACCTATGGTTAAGAATCTCATTTATGTGTTTCTTTTTATTCTCGCTAGCGCTCTCGGTAATACTCTTTTAGGCGGATTGAGTGGTTATGTCTTGGTTTCTTTGGTGCTTGCTATACTGATCTTTATAGGTAAGGGTGATAATCTGATTGCAGGTTATAACACTGATTGTAATACAAAAATAGATAAATATCATATAAAGCGTTTACGCCTCCTTTCGGGAGTTTGCCTCACCTTATTGGCTGGTTTGATGGCTTTTCGTGATATGATAGGTCTAGGTATATCTATTATCATCATATTACTGTTGTGTATTGCAGCTATTATCTTGGCTTACACTTGGGCGAAAAAATAAAAAGTATCGCACTTGTGATAAGAATATTTCACAAGTGTGACGAATCTCTATCATAGGTTCCAAAAGATTCTTCAAGACTTGTGAACTGCCTTAGTGCTCTAGTGGAGGTGTTATATCGTTATCCGCAGTGTTCTGCCTTTTATGTTATTTGGAGATGATGTCAAACTCAATATCTTCTAGTTCTCGGGGATTTTAACACTCTATTAGCAAAAAAAACTTTATTTTCTCTTGACTCGTCCCTAAGGGCGTGTATTAACTTTGCCCTCGAAAGTTGCGAAGGTTGGCTGCACTCGTTGTAAGCAATTGCGAGCATTGCTCACTCGTTGGCACAACTTTTGTACTCGCTAGCAATAAATCGTACGATTATGAGAAAAAAAACAAAGTTAAAAATCGGAGAGTTCTCCAAGATGATGCAGGTGACGGTGAAGGCCCTGCGCCACTATGAACAGAAAGGGTTGCTCGTGCCCGATGAGGTGGATGAGTGGACGGGATATCGCTACTATAGCATAGCGCAGATGCAGCGGTTGGGTACTATTCGCGGATTGCAGCGACAGGGTTTCACGCTCGAAGAAATCAAGGAACTGCTAGAGAATGGTGCACAGATGCCAAGTATCGACCTATTGACACAAAAGATAGAGGAGACGGAGCGGCAACTGCAACTGCTGATTGAGCGGCGCACGCAACTGCTCAGGTGGATGGACTCTCACAAACAACGAAAAAGTATGGAAAAATTCAGTATTCAATCGCTGCCCGAGATCATCGTGGCAAGCCATCGTGAAGTGATTGCCGACTACAGTGCACTGGGCCCGCTGTGTGTGAACAAGATTGGTCCAGAGATGCAACGCCTCGGATGCCAGTGCCCACCGCCTGGATACTGCTTCACCATCGAG
>JAFYMV010000040.1 GCA_017548225.1 Bacteroidaceae bacterium
ATATAATAAAAATCAAAACATTGCAAGCATTTTTGATAAAAAAATCAGAAGGAGTGGCACTTTTTTCTTTACATAAAGCCAAAACCACCGCCAAAACCGCCTCCAAAGCCCATTCCAGGACCTCCCATAGGCATTCCACCGCCTCTTGTGGGAGGCATAGGAGGCATCGGTCCTTCGGGTATTTGGGGATAGGCCTCACCACTCTTATTTGTGCGTGCCTCCTTGCGTGATTGCTTGTCTCCAAAGAGGTTAAGTTTGTAGATAAAGTGTACCATAAAGTAGCTATTTACAGTATTGTACCATGTATCGCTACGCATAGTTGCATTCACAATTCGGCTGACATTGCTTTGTTGGTGAAGGAGATCGTAGAACTGTACGCTGACAGTAGCTGCATTTTGTGCAAGGAAACTCTTTGAGATTTGGGCATTCCAAATGAGTTCGTCCGTGTTGAATTCGGGATCACTGAATCCTCTGCGGCTATTCATTCCGATATCTGAAGAAATCTTCAAGTTCCACCAAGGTAATTGTATGTTGGTTGAAGGGCCATACGAGAAGTTGTAAGTGTCGAGATTTGCAGTGGGTTGTAAGTCATTGCGTGCTCGGCTATAGTTGAGTGATCCTTGTAATGTGAGCTCAAACCAGTCGTTCTGGTAGGTACCCGAAAGACGCTCTGAAAGTGTTACGGAACGCGTTGCTGCCAAGGGGAACTCGCCTGTTGCAGTTGCAGTGCGGACATACCCTTCTTGGTAGTTGTAGTTCGCGTTGGTTGATGAGCTAATCTTGTATTTTTGGTTGGGTAATGCGGTGTTATAAGCAATGCCAGCTCCTGTACTCCAGTTGCGCCACCAACCATCGAGGTTAACGGGTGTTGTCGTGCGTCCACCTGTAGTCTCATCGTATACAATTTGATTGACGATGCTATTTAGTGTACTGTTGAATCTCAAGTGGGCGGAGATGTTTTGTAGACGATCAACATTGAAATCTTGGAACATCACATTGAGGCTATTGTTAAAGGTGGGTTTCAGCCCAGGATTACCTTTTGTGATATTCAAGGGATCGCTATTGTCTGTAATGGGCAGTAGGTCTGTCATTGAGGGCTGGCTACTGCGTCCACGATAGTTGACGCGTAGGCTTGTTTGCTTGCCCCAACGGTAGCGAAGATTCATTGTGGGAGTAAAGTTCAGCACGGTACGGGTAACCGTAGTATCTGAAATGTTTTGTCCCCTGTACTGCATTTTGCTATGTTGGGGGAGGAGCGAGAATCCGATATTCATATTGTACTTTTCACGAACGAATCGCAGCTGGGCTGTGATGTCGTGGTCGAGATTCTCATATGTTGCAAAGCGGCTCAATGCATGGTCGATAGAGTCTTTGTATTGCGAGGGGAGGTTTAGGTTAACAAATTCCCAACCTGTCATGTCTTCAGGGAGATTATAAGTAGAGCGGTTGTTGTCGTTGTAGCGGTAGCTAAACTGATAGCTCAACTGTAGATAAGTGGTCTTCCAAAGTGGCTCGCTCCACATTGCG
The DNA here is from genome assembly GCA_017548225.1 of Bacteroidaceae bacterium. Taxonomy (GTDB): domain Bacteria; phylum Bacteroidota; class Bacteroidia; order Bacteroidales; family Bacteroidaceae; genus UBA1189. The sequence goes on from JAFYMV010000040.1 coordinate 1,528, forward strand.
CGCGCGTTGTAATTGTACGACACTGAAGGAGTAGCATTGTAGCGATTTATGATTGAGGTGCTGTCTCCTGTGGTGCTTTGATAGAAGCGGGTGGTTGAAGTTGATTTGGAGTAATTTTCGCCTTTGCTATAACCTCCGTTGAAACTGAATGTTAGGTTGCGTCCTTCGGAGTTTAACTTGCGGTTTATCTGCAAGCGTCCATTTATAGAGGTGCTCTCACCTGCGCCCAAAGATTGTCGGCTGCTATGGTTAATGCGGCTGTTGTAGAGCGTATCTACCCAACTTTCGTCAAGTGGATCATCTGCGCCAACTATGTTTTCCAATGTTTTGTAGGGGTCTTTGTTGAATGTGGCCGATTCATTGGTAGAGGCATTGCTTGTCTTTGAATATGATAAGCTAGGACGGAAAATGATATCGGTCATAGTGTCGGGACGCCATTCGAGGCGGAGGTCTGCGCTTACGCGCAAATTCTCATTATTTGACAAACTGCTACTATTGGAGAAGGAATTGTCGCTTCCTTGTGTAAGGAAGGTTTCTGATGCTGTTTGACTTTGTACATCAGAATTGTTGTGGAAGAATCGCATTCCACCACCGATTTGGAACTGGTATTTGTTCTTTTCTACCTCTTCGCCCAAGTTCTTTGCCAATGAGAATCCTCCCATTGAACTTTGATTCATGCCGTTTCCACCGCGGCGGCCAGGACCTCCAGGGAATCCTCTATCGTTGATGTTGTTTGTCGATAGTATTACCGAGTAGTGCTCGTTGGTAGCAAAGCGGTTTACCATACCCTTTATGGTGTAGAGGTTGTTAATGTTATAGACATTTTCTTGGGTAGGACGGCCATATCCCATGTCGATATTTGAAAACCAACCTTTCTTAGCCTCCTCTTTTACGGTAAGGTCAAGTACCAATTCTTCTTCTCCATCGTCAATGCCAGTCATTTCTGCCAGGTCGCTTTTCTTTTCATAACTCTTTACTTTCTTAACCATGCTGGCTGGAAGATTCTTCATAGCGATACTTTTGTCTTCAGAGAAAAATTCCTTTCCGTCAACGAGGATTTTTGATACGGCTTTACCATTGTAAGTAACAGTTCCATCATCTGCTACCTCGTAGCCTGGCAATTTGCGAATGAGTTCTTCAAGCATAGATCCTTCGGCTACGCGGAATGTCTCGGCATTGAAAATGACGGTGTCTTCTGATACTTGTACTTGTGCCATCTGGGCTTCTACTACCGCTTCTTGCAGGAGTAGGGCATCGGTTTTCAAGCGGATGGAGTCGAGGTGTACACGGCGTGTTTCTCCAGACACTGTAAAGTCTCGATAAGTGTCGCCATAACCGACAAAAGATACTTTCAGTGAATACTTGCCTTGAGACAAACGGCTATCCAATTCAAATTGCCCTTTCATGTCTGTTGTGGCGCCCGTTTGGAATATGCTATCGGGTAAACTCAATAGCTGTATAGTAGCCGCAATGATAGGCTCTGCGTTCTCATAGTCAGTTACATCACCAGTTATTCTAACTTTTTTGTCTTGCGCGAAGGCAATGCTCATGCTACATATTGCCCAAATGGTCAGGAGTAATTTCTTCTTCATCCTTATGATTTTTAGTATTTCTTTTTCTCTTTTAGCAGGTATACTGATATATGACTAGCAATTGTACCGAAGGTTTAATTTTAACACAAATAAAAAGCATGCACCTTTAGGCACATGCTTTTATATATGATGAAAGACTTTTACTCCCAAGCCAAAGCACTAGCTCCAAGTACTGCGGCATCAGAGTCCTTAAGCTCTGAAATAAGGAGCTTGGTTTTTCCTTTCCAGATGCTGAGCACATTGGCTTCCATGGCTTCAAGTGTAGGCTTCATAATGAAGTCCCCAGCTTTAGTCAGTCCACCAAAGAGTACGATAGCTTCCGGAGCGCTAAAAGCGATGAAATCAGCCAACGCTTCGCCGAGCACGGTACCTGTGAAGTTGAATACTTCCAATGCTACCTTGTCGCCGCGTACAGCTGCGTCATATACATCTTTTGAGGTGATGGGGCCTTCGATTTCTCGCAACAAACTGGGCTCCTCTGTGCAGTCGATGATTTCTTTTACAGTGCGTGCTACACCTGTTGCAGAGCAATAGGTCTCCAAGCATCCGCTGCGACCACATCCACATTGACGGCCATTGTGGCGACGCACGATGACATGGCCAAGTTCACCAGCGAAACCATCGTGACCATATACGAGCTGTCCGTTAACAACAATACCGCTACCTACACCAGTGCCAAGAGTAATCTCAATAAAGTTTTTCATGCCGCGTGCAGCACCGTAGGTCATTTCACCAATAGCAGCTGCGTTAGCATCGTTAGTAACGGTGACAGGTACGCCAATGGCCTTCTTGAATTCTTCAGCGAGGGGAACGATACCCTTCCAAGGCAAGTTGGCAGAATGTTCGATATTGCCAGAGTGGTAGTTGCCATTGGGTGCACCTATACCCATGCCTTTAATCTTCTTTGTACCTCCCACAGCTTCAATCATGGGGATGAGCTTTTCTGCCACAGCTGCAACATATTCTCCAAACTCTTTGTATACTTGAGTCTTTACAGAATCTACGCTTAAGATGTTACCGCGTGCATCTACGATACCGAATACGGTGTTTGTTCCGCCGATATCCATGCCTACTACATAAGGTCTGTCCATAATGGTATTCGTTTAAAATGTTGTTATAATAGTTGTTATTGAATATTAGAAAAGGTAAGCAAAAGATACCTGTATAGTGCCAGATATGATGTTGTTGTAAATCCCTTTAGCCTTGTCTACAGTGTTAGCAAGTGTCTCTACATTAGCTATGCTAACATTTTCGCCATTCTTAATGTTTTCAATATTTTCAATCTCTGAAGCTTCTATGCAAATGAATTCACCAGTCTTTCCCCACGGCATATTGTAGTTTACATCAACTTGTACATGTTTGAGTAGAGTTGCTCCCAATCCAACATTAATGCTTAGAGTGGACTTTTTTGCAACATATGCTGAAATGTCACCGCTAGTAATATTTGTTACTTCGTCTGTCTTGATATTGTTAACGACCATAGATGTTTCGCCTACATTGAAGCCGAATTCAGGACCAGCAGCGAAAAAAATGTTGGCGATGTTGCCTAATCCGAAACTATACTTAAGGTTTAATGGAATTTGGAAACTGTTTTGTGTGAAAGTCTCGTTTTCTGCGAGTTTCATGCCTTTGTTTGCGTAGAGTGCTGCAACCTCAACTCCAACACCGATGACGGGAATGCGTACTTCAGCTTTAGGGCCTATAAAGAACCCTGTATAATTGCCGACATTGAATGCATTCTCCTTTTCTTTTAGGATGGTAAGGTCATTGTTGCCTAAATTTACTCCGCCTTTTAATCCCCAGCTAAATTGGGCGTATATGGGAGTTGAAACGAAAAGGAGTGTAACGAAAAGTGCCAAACTTGTAATTTTTTTCATAACCATATGAGTTAATGTTGTACAATTGTAGTTTCTTGTTTCGGCAAAGATATAGAGAATTTTGTAAATGTCCAAAGAGCTGATAGGTGAATTGCTATACAAGTGTGTTGTATTTTTAACTTAACGCTTAATGATGCGCATGGGTTCATAATGCTTATGAATAGCCAAGCTATTTAAGCTATTGTGCAGCAAACAGGTGATGTGTGTTCTTGCCTATCTGTAGTTCAAGATCGTTAACTCCTACACCTATATTATCGCTAACAAGTTGGTAAATGGTGGAAATATCGCCGAAGTCATCGCTTTCCAAAAACAATTGTTGAGGAGTAAGCTCTTTGATTAATTCTTTATCGTGACGATTCCCTATGCTTACATAGAGTCCTGCACGGGTGAGCTGACGCCACTGTTCTATACCACCGCGGAAACCGTGAATAATCCAGGGTTGAATTGCTTTGCTTTCTTTGCGGAGGGCGATTAACTCATCGAATGCCTTCACGCAGTGTACGATAAGGGGTTTGTGGAGGAGTTCGCTCAAATATATATGCTTGCGGAATACCTCCAGTTGCAAGTCCATTGGAGTAAAACCGTTCTTCTTGTCCAATCCCGCCTCGCCTATCATTAATACTTGTGAGTGTAAGCCCATTACAAGCAATTTGGCCATCTGGGTGCGCCAGTCTTCACGAATATACCAAGGATGCAATCCTATAGAATAGAAATGCCCCACCTGTGGACTGAAATCATCGGGCG
>JAFYMV010000002.1 GCA_017548225.1 Bacteroidaceae bacterium
AGTATGCTCATTATGACACAACGCTATTTCTTTTGTACGCATCTACGTTGCTATTCTCAGGCACATTCAAAACAATGCCTCAAATAGCGCGTACAAACTAACTTATACGGCGCACAAACAAACTAATTATTTTTCCTATTTGTAATATAGTTTTAGGGCGCACAGAGCGGAAAGGATGACAACGAATTTGTAGGTTATCCTACTCTGAATAAGGCGTTCTCAAAAAAAAAGTTACCCCAATTTTTGAAATTTTTCCTTTTTGTTACTATATTATAGATGAACCAATAAAACAATAGTTATGATAAACAACAAAGCATTAGTCTGTTCCTATGTGGCGAAGATTTTCGCTGACGGTACCAAGTATCACGAATGTATCAAAGAGTCGGACAACATCGGTTATATCTACGATGCTGTAGAGGAGTTGCTCAACACAAAACTATCGAAGCAGGAAAGAAAGGAGTTACCTCTTGATGTGCAAATAATAAGGCTGACGGAGCGAACCAATGATGATTATGACGCTCAACTCATCATTGCCGCATACTTGCTGCTGACGGTCGCACCACAGCTCTGAACATAGGCGCGTTGACTTTAATAATCAACACAATGGCACAGATTAAACAGACATCATGCTCGCACAACAAAAAAGTTACCCCAATTTTTGAAATTTTTCCTTTTTGTTACTATATTATACTCGCAACATTAAAAGAGAAATACACATGGCTAAGGAACTAACATTTACACTCACAGGTGCTATGTATGCATCTGCACCAATTAAATTGGAGCGAAAAAAGATCTATGGATGGAGCGATCTTATTGCTACCAACAAGGAAGGTACAATATGCAACACGGCCTATCTGTTGCCTGACGATGCACTGCTCATTCCATCGGGAGGTTACAAACAGGGCGTAGTGGATGCCAACGGTTGCTGGGTAGAAAAGAGTACGCTCACCCCATGCAATGAGGAAGGCGAAGCACTACCCACCTACCCTTCTTCGTTTGATGAACCCATCGCACTCACACAGACGGTCACCGCCGAAGAGTTTCTCGACAACGAATGGGAATCCGTATATCAGCTTGTGAATGCCGACCTCGCCACTGCCGTGGGCGACAATATCTACAAGTTCAAGTTCTGCTATCGTGGTGGCACCAACCTAAACGACGGCTATCTGATCAACACGCCTGGCGGACTGTTCCTCTTTGCTGGCGAGAAGCAGGAGTTCGCATTCGTAACACTGGCCGACCAAACCATCATCGATGAAATGGACGAAGAGGAAAAAGAAGAGATTGATGACCTTGATTTCAGTATGTTCTAAAAATAATATCACACTATGAGAAAGATTAACATTGCCAACGATGCCAGACGTGATGCCGAAGTGGCATTCGGTAATAAAGGGCATAAAGAGACGATTGTGTACAAAACAACAACGGGCAGCACAGGCAGAAACGAACGCCGACTAAAGGCTACCATGCCCACTACCGAAGCCGCTTTGTTGGAGGCCTATGGCGATGCACTGGCAGATGCACTGGTGACCGGTGATCCCGAAGTGGATATGGAGCGTATAGGACTCAAGCTCGAAGGACTGAAGAAAGTATATATCACCCCGCAACAGAAGGTAGCCTACGGTGTATCGCTCAACGAACATGTATACCTGCCCGATGGCACAGAGAAGGAGGTGCGCCCCGATAGCACCACAACAGCCAACATCGCTCTCGAAGGTGTGCCCCTGCGCTGGACAGGCAAACTCATGCCCAAGGATAAGGCCATGCGCATGTTCATGTTCAAAAGAAGCTATCAAGTGCAACATATCAATGGCCTCACCTTCGACTTCCTCTACGACATGGCCAAGAAGCTCGCCGAAGCTGACGCCTTGATGTTGGTGGGTGGCGGTGCCAAAGGCAACGAACCCCTGGTGATGAGCAATGGAGGCACTCCCTACCGCGCCTTTCTCGAAGGGCGTGTCAATGGCGAAAGCTATGCACTCATATTGAGACTTACCAACCTTGAACTTAAAGAAATCCCCACAAAATAAAACAACACAACTATGGCAACAATGGAAATTACACAGGAAATGCGCCAAAAGGCAATAGATTACAAAGCAAACATAGCTGGCAAGTTTATGCTTGTCGAGGGTGCAAAAATGAAATCGCGCATCAGCGGTGAAGACTTCTGCGTAACACGCAAGATAGACGGTCACCTGCAATGTGTGTTCTATAGCAATGGTGCGGCCGTGATGCTCAACTCCAGAGGCAAGGAGCGCGCAGGAGACCTGAAGTGCCTCGACGTCTTCGCTGACCTCATGACCAAGGCTGGTATCAAGAGTGCCGTCATAGCCGCTGAGTTGTATCTTCCACGTGAAGGTGCCCGTCCGCGTTGTGGCGATGTGCAAACCGCTCTCGCCGATAGTGCACGCCGCGATATGCTGGCACTGGCTCCCTTCGATGTCATCGAACTTGATGGCCAACCCTTTGTTACGGCCCACTACAAGGAGGTATATGCCAAACTGAAAGAGCTGTTTGCCATGACGATGAACGATGGGGACAACTCGCTATGTCGTCCCGTAGAGATGCGCACCGCCACATCGATAGACGAGCTGCAAGAGATATACCAAGAGTGGGTAGAGGACGAGGGGGCCGAGGGTCTCGTAGTACATAATGAGACCAATATCGTAAGCAAGGTGAAGCCTCGCCACAGTATAGATGCTGTGATTGTAGGCTACTCTACCACCGAGCGAGGCATACGCGATGTACTCATGGCTGTGCGTCACGAAGATGGTGCATACCAGATGTTTGCTCACGGATCCAACGGCATGAGCGATGAGCAGCGTGCCGACCTGGCTGAGCGCCTCTCGGCCAAGCATGTGGAGTCGCAATACGTCCTCTCTGACTCGCGCGGCATAGCCTACCAGATGGTAGTACCCGAGGTGGTGTATGAGATATCGGTGCTCGAACTTGTAGCACGCGGTAATGACGACAAGGTAAAGACCAATCCCCTGCTTGTTTACGATCAAGAGAAGGGGTGGCTGATGCAGGGCATCACCTCAGGTGTATCGGCAATGGGCATCACCTTTGACCGCGAGCGCACCGACAAGCTGCCTACTCCCACTGGGGTGCGTCTGTCACAGCTTACCGACATCTGTCCTTTCGAGGAGCAGGAGGGCAAAAGCAACAACTTGCAACCCAGCAGCCTGCTTGATCGCCGTGTGTTCAGAAAAGTATCGGGCAGTAAGGTGATGCTACACAAATTTCTCATATGGAAGACCAACAAGGAAGCATCGGGCCGATATCCTGCATACATATTCTACCATACCGACTATAGCAGTGGACGCAAGGAGATAATTAAGCGTGACATGGCATTCAGTAGCGATGAAGAGCAGATACGCGAAATCCTCGCCACCGAGATTGCCGATAACATCAAGAAGGGATGGGAAGAGGTGCTTTCTGAAAATAACAATGACAATTAATATTATCCTACTATGAATATCATCGAATATTGTAAACAGAAAAGGAACAAGCAGCGTACGAAATGGGACACAAGAACCAAACGGTATGCCAAAGATCGGACACCGCTGGATAAGATACGCAATGAAGTATACCAAAAATTCCATTATAATCACCAAGATTGCCTGATGCATCTCGTGAAGCATAACCCTATAGTGCAGTGGAGAGAGAGGGAGTTTTCCTTCTCGGAGAATGCCCTACGCGATGCTATGGCTGCCGAAGGGGCCGATCTCACCCTCTTCGAGATGAAAGTGAAGCGCCAACGTCGCAAAGAGGGAGAAAAGATAAATCTCAGTAAGCGTTGCAATTACTATTATTCTAATTATACGGATGAAAGTTGGATAGATGAATTCGCCAAACAATGTACCGATGTGGAAACCGTAAAGCTTACCTATGGGCAGGCTACCATGGTTATCAAGCGATACAGTATCCAAGGAGTTCCTTTCTGTTACTATACACTGAATCCTTGCGAGCAGTTGGTCGGGGAATCAATGATTCTGAATGAAACCGATTTTAGTATGCTTAATATAGGAACGTTATTGATGGAAATGGCTGCCGAAATGGAGATGCGCCAGGAGGAGCTTGCCTACTATAGCAAAAAGCTGAGACTACGCTTAATGGCATCAACAGTAATGGATGATGTCATCCATTTTACGCTTTGGGACGATACGACGTTGTCACAGAAGATAGATGAATACATCAGCAATGGCTATAACACTGAAAAAATCATAAACCTTGCTTTGCGACCTTGGAAATCGGCCATCAATAAATATTTCGACCTTGCTTTGCTCCGTATGGCAAACGAGAGTTGTCTTAGATTTCAGAAACTTAGCCAAGACAATCCAGCAAAGGAGATTGAGAAATATTTGAAGGAAGCGAACCTGGAGCTATGCGATGTAAATCTATCAGGTGACACTCATTCTATAATAATATCCTATCAAAACTACCAATGCTTTGCACAAATAAGCTCTACCAACAGTATATGCCTGATACCTACAACGTGTTGCTGCTCTGAAACAATCAAGCTCCCCTCAACTACGCCGTTGGAAATCTTTGCTTTGTTCATAAAACAGATGCCAACCATCAACAAACCGGCAAATGACTATGTCGACAAAGTAAGACAACTGTATA